>JBLRXG010000093.1:0-4999 GCA_047920855.1 Dehalococcoidia bacterium
TCGAACGTCGAGGACTTGTGCAGAGTACCTGGCAGCAGGTATCCAGGCAAAGGCGACGGTGCTATCAGCTGACGGAACAAGGTCGCCAGATTCTATCCGAGCAATTGGCTCAGTGGGACCAGTTCCTTGGCGCCACCGACAGGGTCATAGACAGCTAACCCCGTGGACATCAGGATCCTTGGTGCCCACTCATCGGAACTGCCGGGGTCCCGTCTGGCATCGCAGCTTATCGACGACACCCAGCAGATAGACGCCGGTGGAGTAACCTCGGCCCTTTCTCTGCCGGAGCAGGAAAAGATCAGAACCGTTCTGCTGACGCATCATCACTTCGACCACACCCGTGATCTGATCACGCTGGCCGCCAATGCCGTTAACTACTGGCAGGGGCAGCTTGTGGTCCGCGGCCCGCTCTATACCCTTGACATCGTGGCCGGATACCTTCTTGATGGCGTTCTGTACATGAACTTCCTTGAGTACCCCAGTAAGGACAGACCCTCTGTGATACTCGAGGCCATTGATACGAATACGACGAAGTGCATCGGCGACCATCAGGTTCTAGCTCTGCCTGTGAAGCACTCGGTCCCCGCGGTCGGATATCAGGTCACCTCTCCAGCCGGTGCGAGCATGTTCTACACAGGAGATACCTCGGGTGGGCTATCTGAATGCTGGCAGCGTATCTCACCTCGATTGCTCATCATCGAAGTGACCGGCCCCAACGATCGTGCAGACTGGCTGATGAGTGTCGGGCATCTCTGCCCGGCGTCCCTCAAGGAGGAACTCCAGGAGTTCCGCCGGCTGAAGGGCTATCTGCCCCGTATAGTAGTTGTCCATATCGGCAATGCCTTCGAGCGCCAGATCGAGAACGAGATCGGCCAGGTTGCGGAGGAACTGGGGGCCGACTTATGCCTCGGGTATGAGGACATGCGGGTAACTCTGTAGTCGTCTTACCGCTCACCGCTGCTTAGCTCCCCGGACCGCGATTTCCAGGGGCCCTGTCAAGGCCGGCGCCACGGCATGAGTTACCGCAGCGCCAGCCGTTTGACTCTAATCGACCTGCGGCAGCTCGGCCAGTGCCGCCTGCACCTTCTCCTTCGGGTATTCATAGTCCTGCAGCTTGCCCGACAGGTACTCATCGTAGGCCCCCAGGTCGAAGTGGCCATGTCCGCTTAGAGCTATCAGGATGGTCTTCGACTCGCCCGCCTCCCGGCAGCGAAGCGCCTCGTCAATGGCCACCTTGATGTTGTGGCATGACTCAGGCGCGGGGATGATGCCCTCTGCACGAGCGAATCTGACACCTGCCTCGAAGGTGGCAGTCTGATGCACAGCCTGTGCCTCAACAAAACCCAACTTATGGAGATGGCATATAATAGGTGCCATGCCGTGGTAACGCAGTCCACCGGCGTGCACCGGTGCCGGTATGAAGCCGTGCCCCAGCGTATGCATCATGAGAATGGGGGCAAGCCCGGCTGCGTCGCCGTAGTCCCAGGTGTAGGGCCCCTTGGTCATGGTGGGACACGCCTCGGGCTCAACGCATATGATGCGCATGTCGGGCTTCTTGCCGCTGATCTTGTCCCGCATCCAGGGGATGAACTGGCCCGCGAAGTTGGAGCCTCCGCCGACGTTGCCCACGATGATGTCGGGATAGGCATCGGCCATCTCCATCTGCTTTCGTGTCTCCTCACCTATGATGGTCTGGTGCAGCAAAACGTGGTTGGCCACGCTCCCTATCGAGTACTTTGTATCATCGTGAACGAAGGCATCCTCCAGTGCCTCGCTGATCGCAATACCCAGGCTTCCCGGACACTCAGGATCGTCCTTCAGTATCTTCCTTCCGACCTCGGTATCGGGGCTGGGACTGGGCACTATCTTCGCACCCCATGTCTCCATCAGGATGCGGCGATACGGCTTCTGGTAGTAGCTGGCCTTAACCATGTAGACCTTGCACTCGAGTCCGAAGAATGCACACCCCATGGACAGGGCACTGCCCCATTGTCCGGCACCGGTCTCGGTTGCCAGTCGTCTGACACCTTCCTTCTTGCTGTAGTAGGCCTGGGCCACGGCCGTATTTGGCTTGTGACTGCCGGCCTGGCTGGTCCCCTCGTACTTGTAGAAGATCTTCGCCGGTGTACCAAGCTCCTGCTCCAGTCTATATGCCCTGTGCAGCATGGTCGGTCTCCACGTTCGGTAGACATCCTGCACCTCCTCGGGGATCTCGATCCACCTCTCGGTAGGGAACTCCTGCCTGTTTATGGCATCGGGGAAGAGGGGAGGAGGCAGGGGCGCCTCCATGGGGCAGGGTTCCTTCGTCACCGGATGGCGCTCCGGTGGTAGTGGTTCGGGAAGGTCGGGCAGAATATTGTACCAACGGGTGGGCATTTCCTTTTCAGACAACATGAACTTCGTTTGTTTCATCCTTCTCTCCTTTCGCTTTGCTGTAGAAACTATACCTGCAAGCCAAGCTCATCTACATGTCAACCTCCGTTGCGGCCGGGTGTCCCTGAGCCATCTGTCATAAAAAACAGAAAACCTCCCGCCCCAGGGGCGAGAGGTCTAACCTTCGCGGTGCCACCCTGTTTCGGCCTATGCGGCCATCTCTTTCAGGTACGGCCCGGTTGGGGGCGATACCCTGGACTCTGATAACGCTGTCCCTGCGGCAAAGCCTACTCGGTGTTATCCTTTCGGTTTGCGGCTCCCAGGTCCATTCCAGCCTCGCGCAAGTATCGGCTCACACCTTGCCCGACTCTCTGAACTCCGCCTTAAGCTGTACTAGTCCTGTTCCCGGCCTTTCCGATATTCAGTTGCGTGTAATATAGACGGTCGCCATTGGTTTGTCAATAGGCGCGACCGTCTTCCTATATCCAACGAATGGGCCGAACCATATTTGAGGCTGGATCGAGGGCAGTGATAGAATAGGTCGCAAGAAGCGATTCAGGCACCATTGAAAGCGCATGACTGAGACCAGGCACACGACTTTCAGAAGGCCCGGCATAATCCGGCCCCCAAGTGAGTGGAGAAGCTACTTTCTTCCCCTGACCGGCGGGTGCTCGAACAACACCTGTACCTTCTGCGGATACTACGGATCGAAGCTCGAAATGCGGGATCCAGAGGAGGCCAGAAACGAGATAGACGCCGTGGCCCTGTTCCTGCGGCGCGGCATTCGCCTTTCCGGCGTCCCCGAGGTGGTGTATGCGGTAGCGCAGGGCTGGGATGGAAAGAGGGTGTTCCTGCAGGACGGCGATGCTCTTGTCTACCCTTTCCCCAGGCTTACGGACGTGCTCATCTATCTGAATGAGAAGCTGCCGGATGTCGAAAGGGTGGGTGCATATGCAACGCCTCAGGATATCCTTCGCAGGAGTGTAGGTGAGCTCCGGGAACTGAAACGGCTCAAGTTGGGCATCCTCTACACGGGACTTGAGACCGGCGATGATGAACTGCTGGAGAAGGCAGGCAAGGGTGTGAGTTCAGAGCAGTTGATCGAGGCAGGCGGGAAAGTGAAGGAAGCGGGCATACCCTTCTCCCTTACAGTTATATTGGGACTCGGTGGTGTTTACCGAAGCAGAGAGCATGTCGCCGGGACAGCGAGAGTCCTTACCGCCATCGATCCCGACTATGCTGGAGCGCTGACGTTGACCCTGGTGCCGGGTACGCCGCTCCACGATGAGTGGCAACGGGGTGAGTTTCACCCCCTTTCCCCATTTCAGTCTCTTCAGGAACTGAAGGCAATCATGGAGAACTCCGACTTTACCGACTGTTTCTTCAGCTCGATGCATGCCTCCAACTACCTCTCTGTGCGGGGAAGGCTACCCCAGGACAGGCAGAAGATGCTGAGCCACGTGGAGCGAGTCCTGGCGTCAGGAGATCCTTCGCTCCTCAGACCCGAATATCTCAGGGGTCTGTGAACGCAGGCCGTTCGGCCTGTGGTGACAGGGCATGCATTCATAACATATACTTACCCCCCAATGCTTGCAGGACAGTATTATGACGGACGTAGACGGGATGGTTGTGCCATCAGAATATCTGAGGGCTGAGGCATTCACCGCCGTTAGGAAAGGCGTGGTTGTGGCAGCTAACCCAGGCGGCCGATCAGAGGATGGACTGTGATGCAGTACAAGGCTTATTCGCTACAGAATCTCAGAACTCTGCCGCAGTTAACGCACCTATCGGAGGAGCAGATACGGGATATCGAGATCGTCGGTTCCGTGCTGCCCTTCAGGGTCAACGATTACGTCGCGGGAGAGTTGATAGACTGGTCGAGTGTTCCCGGGGATCCTGTGTTCGTGGCTACATTCCCTCAGAGAGAAATGCTGCTTCCGGAAGATTACGATAGGCTTCGTTCTTTGTATGATTCCGGGGCGGATGCTGAAGCGATCAGGCAAACCGTGAATGAGATCCGACTCAACCTCAATCCCCACCCAGCCGGCCAGCTGGAGTATAACGCACCCGTGTTCAAAGGTGAAAGGCTACCCGGTATACAGCACAAGTACCGCGAGACCGTCCTGATCTTCCCGGAGCAGGGACAGACCTGCCATGCCTTCTGCACCTTCTGCTTCCGCTGGCCTCAGTTCACAGGCATTGAAGAACTCAAGATGTCATCCCGTGGCGCTGAGACTCTTCTCGAATACCTGGCCGCCCATCCAGAGGTGACGGATGTACTCATAACGGGCGGAGATCCCCTGGTGATGAAATCTGAGGGTCTGTCGGGCTACGTTGACCCGCTGCTGAGAGGAGATGCACCCAATCTGCACACGATACGCATAGGAACCAGGGCCCTTTCCTATTGGCCTTACCGGTTCACGTCCGACGACGATGCTGATAGTCTGCTGGAGCTCTTCAGAAGGGTCAGGCAGTCGGGCAAGCATCTTGCCTTCATGGCCCAATTCAACCATCCCGTAGAACTGGAAACGGATATCGTCAAGAAGGCGATCGAAAGAATCCAGGAGACCGGAGCGGTGATAAGAACGCAGTCGCCTCTCCTCAGGCATATCAACGATTCGCCTGA
>JBLRXG010000094.1:0-4928 GCA_047920855.1 Dehalococcoidia bacterium
GTCGCCTTCAAGTACCTCTTCCAGTTCCCCGATATCGTGCCCATACCGGGGATCGAACGAACACATGAGATAGAGGAAATCGTCGGCATACTCGAGGGACCGCTGGAGATGACGGAGGCGGAGCAACGTGAGATGCAGCGGATGAGGGACGAACTGGGAACCAGGTTCTGCCGCCGCTGCGACTACTGCCAGCCCTGCCCGCAGGAGATACCGATCTCGCTCATGATGTTCGCCGACACCGCCGTCAAGCGAATCCCGGCCGACCGGCTCTTCGCCTCCCGCTTCTTCGCGGAAGCGGTGGACAAGGCGGCAAACTGCACCGAGTGCGGAGACTGCGAGGAGAAGTGTCCCTACGATCTCCCTATAAGGGAGATCCTCGCGGAACAGGTGCGGTACTTCCGGGAGGCGAAGCAGAAATATGAGCAGGGAACGGCCGCCTAGATCGCCGGCTGTCGCTAGCCCGTGCGGCCGAACTCCTTCTCAAGTTGCTGAGAACTCAGGTGCATCACCGTCGGTCGTCCGTGGGGACAGGTGCGCGGCTGCTTCGTCTGCTCCAGTTGCCTGATCAACTCCCGCATTTCGTCGTTGCTCAACTGCTGTCCGGCCCTGACGGAACCGTGGCAGGACAGGGAATGGGCGATCCTCTCCTCCCAGGCGGCAGGGTCTTCCTTGCCGGCAAGGTCATCGAGCAGTGCGCCAACTATCTCCACGACGTTGGCCCCGGCCATGAGCGCCGGTATGGCACGAACCAGATAGGTCCTGTCTCCGAAAGGCTCGATGGCGAAGCCGAACGAAGCCAGAAGGTCCCCTCCCTCCCTGAGCGTCTCCTCCTCCCCGGGACTGAACTCCATGGTTATCGGCTGGAGCAATCCCTGCACCTCGACCTCCTTCTCCGACCACTGGCTGAGAAAGCGGTCGTACAATATGCGCTCATGGGCAGCATGCTGGTCGATGAGGTAGAGTCCATCGGGTCCCTCGGCGATTATATAGGTGTTGGCCACCTGTCCCACCACCCTCAAGAGCGGCAGTTCCATGGCCGGCAGTCGCGAAACGACGAATACCGGTTCGGTGTCCATAACCATGCGTGGACTCTGCCACTGACCTGAGCCGGGAGTGAAAGCTGCGCTCCTCGGGCGCGCTATCGCCGCTCCAGCCAGCGCCTCCTCCACGGCCTTGCGCACAGCGGTGAAGACGGCCTGCTCCTGGCAGAACTTGACCTGGGCCTTGGCAGGATGAATGTTGACGTCGAGATCCCCGGCGGGCAGCGAGAGGCTGATCACGGCTATGGGATGACGTCCGTCCATTAGTAAGCCTCGATAGGCCTCCTCGGTGGCCCGGGCCAGGAGAGGACTGCGCACCCACCTGCGATTGACGAAGAAGCTGAGGCTGTTGCGATTGGATCGGGCCAGCGCAGGCGGGCTAACCAGCCCGCGAACACCAACCTGTGCATCCTTTCGTTCCACCCCCAGCATACTACGGGCCGGCTCCGGGCCGTAGACCTGGCCCACCACGTCGCGCAGATCGCCGCTGCCCGTTGTGCCCAGGCTGGAGCGCCCGTCGAGGACCAGGCTGAACCTGACCTCCGGGAAGGCCAGTGCGTACTGGCTCAGCAGGTGGGCGATGTGGCCGTTCTCGGTGCCGACCGACTTGAGGAACTTGAGTCGAGCGGGGAAGTAGCGGAACAGGCGGCGCACTGTGACGGTGGTACCACGGGGCCGGGCCCGGCTCTCGCGGCTCACCACCTCGCCCTCCCTCAGCGACACGTAGCTTCCGGCTTCGTCCGATGATGTCTGGGTGAGCAGTTCCACCTCGGCAACTGCGGCGATGCTGGGCAGGGCCTCGCCCCGGAAGCCGAGACTGGACACCTTCTCCAGGTCGTCGAGGACACCGATCTTGCTCGTGGCGTGCCTGCGAAAGGCGATCTCAGGCTCCTCAGCCGGAATGCCCGCCCCGTTGTCGCTCACCTTCATCATCTCCACACCGCCACCCCGGACTTCCACCGCGATCTCGGTGGCCCCGGCGTCGAGCGAGTTCTCGATCAACTCCTTGACCACCGAGGCCGGCCTCTCGATCACCTCGCCGGCGGCGATCTTGGAGACGACGTCAGGTGCCAGGACTCTGATGGTCATGACAGTAACATCTTACACGTTTTCGTGTATTCTGTCAATACTCGCTGTGGAACTCGGCCTCACTGTCGATCTTCTCCAGGG
Source organism: Dehalococcoidia bacterium (assembly GCA_047920855.1). Classification (GTDB taxonomy): domain Bacteria; phylum Chloroflexota; class Dehalococcoidia; order GIF9; family AB-539-J10; genus RBG-13-51-36. Next base: position 2,211 of record JBLRXG010000094.1, read on the forward strand.
GCGCCAGGCTGGCCAGGAGCTTCTTGACCCCGGCCGCCTCGAAGACCACGGTCAGTTCATGGTCCTGTCTCGTGGGGGTGCAGTTCATCACCACGCCGGGGCCGAACTTGCTGTGGCGGACATGATCGCCCACCTTGAGCACGAAGTCGCTGTCGGGTCGGTACGGAGTGCGGGGTTCATGGACAAAACGGGCGTCGGGTTCAGGAGTCCGGGGCGCAGTCTCGAAGCCGCGACCGAAGCCGCTGTCCGCCACAGGAACGGGACCGTCCTGCCACAGCCCTCTTGAGTCCGTTAGATGCGGCGAGATGTCCTGGAGAAAGCGGGAGGGCGGATTCGATGTGCTGCCGCCGAACAGGCTCCGGCGGTAACTGCGCAGCAGATAGAGCCTCTTCTTAGCCCTGGTGATCCCGACGTAGCAGAGACGGCGCTCTTCCTCCATCTCCTCCGGGTCATCGAGAGACCTTCTGTGCGGCAGGATCCCTTCCTCAAGACCGACTATGAAGACGGCCGGGAACTCCAGTCCCTTGGCCTGATGCAATGTGATGAGGGTGACGGCATCTGCCCTCTCGTCGAGTTCATCTATGTCGGCCACCAGGCTGACCTTCTCCAGGAAAGCGGTCAACGCCTCTTCCGGCTCGAGGTCATCGTATTCGCCGGCGACGCTCTTCAGTTCCATGACGTTCTCCCACCGCTCCTCTCCATCCTCCTTGTTCATTGTGTAATCCCTGTATCCAGTGCGCTCGAGTGTTTCGTCCAACAAGCCGGAGAGGCTCAGTTCCCGGCTGCGGGCGATAAGCCCGTCCACGAGGGCTTCAAACCCGGCCAGGGACCTGGCGATGCGAGGAGTCAGCGTCTGTGTCTCCCCGCCGGCGGCGGCCTCTCTTCCCGCCTGCTTGACAGCCTCGAACAGGGACGAATCGTGCGCCCTGGCCCGGGACTGAAGATGGTCGATGGTGCGCTGCCCGATACCTCTGACGGGAACGTTGATTATGCGCATAAGGCTCACATCATCGCTCTGGTTGCTGATGAGCCTGAGATAGGCGATGATGTCCCTGACCTCCCGGCGCTGGTAGAAGCGCGTGCCGCCCACCAGCCTGTAGGCTACACCGTACCTCATGCAGGTCTCCTCTAAGGCCCGGGACTGGGCGTTGACCCGGTACATTACCGCGCAATCCTTGAGGGACATCTGCTCATTAACGATCAGCCTCTCTATCTCTTTGAGCACGCACCGGGCTTCCTCCTCGGCACTAAGGCTCTCGATCACCGTCACCGAAGCCCCGTCCTCGTTCTCGGTCCACAACTCCTTAGGCTTACGCTGCCTGCTGGCAGAGATGACGCCGGAGGCCGCCTCCAGTATCGTCTTGGTGGAGCGGTAGTTCTGCTCCAGGAGGACGACCCTGGCTTCCGGGTAGTCCTTCTCGAAGCTGAGTATGTTGCGCAGGTCGGCGAATCTCCAGGAGTAGATCGACTGGTCGGGGTCGCCTACCACGCATAGGTTGCGGTATTTCCCCGCCAGTTGCTTCATCAGCATGTACTGGACGATGTTGGTGTCCTGAAACTCGTCTACAAGGATGTGAACATACCTGGAGCGGTACCTCTCAAGTACCTGAGGATGGTCCTGGAACAGCTGCACCGTTCTCATCAGCAGGTCGTCGAAATCGACCGCCTGCCCCCTGTTCAGCAGTTCCTGATAGCGCCGGTACACCCTGTGGACTATCTCCTCGAAGTAACTGCCGACCCGCTCGGCGTATCCGGCAGGGCTGAGCAGGCGACTCTTGGCCGCGCTGATGGCCGAGCGCAGGGCGCGAGGAGCATACTGCTTGGTGTCTAGATCAAATTCTTCCATGACCTGTTTCACCAGGCTCAACTGGTCATCATCATCGTAGATAACAAAGGATGGCTCAAGCCCAATGGCTTTGCCCTCGATACGGAGGATGCGGGCGCAGATGGCATGAAAGGTTCCGAGCGTCAGCGCCTCCGCCGCCTGTCCCAGCAGCAGTCCCAACCTGTCTCTCATCTCGCGGGCGGCCTTGTTGGTGAAGGTGACGGCCATGATGCGGTGGGGCTGCACGCCGCAGACCTTGACCAGATATGCCACACGGTGGGTGATCACCCGGGTCTTGCCGCTGCCCGGTCCGGCCAGGATGAGTATGGGTCCCTCGATGGCTTCGACAGCTTCTTTCTGTGCGGGGTTCAGTCCGGAGAGGATATCCATGAAGATGTGAGAGCAATTATAGCACCGGGCTGGGAAAGCCCCAAGGAAGGACGAGGTCTGCGTCTCCGCGTGCTGCCGCAGTCAGCAGCACCGAGCGGGAACCACGCGTCGCCGTGCAGCAGGACGGCGATTTGACAACCTGCAGTGGATATGGTATATTTAACAGTCCCGAGTAGCCGAACGGGAAGTTGGTGGCCAGGAACCTGCGCTGAGTAAGCAGAGACTGAAAGGAAGAGGCGGCGGAGACCAGCAGGAGGGAGGTTACTCGGGGCTTTCTTTTGCGCTGCCGCTGAATGTTCTCCTCTAACGGAGGCCGGCAGTCGTTATCTCTCAGCCACATCAGTCCCGCTTCATCATCGCAGTACCGAGACTCTCATCGCGCCTTGCTGTGAGCCCGGAGGCATGAACGTCACAGGAGCACCAACGGGCGTGTCAACTCATACAATAATGTTACCGAACAGGGGTTGTTCACTCATTTAGAAATGTTACCGGGATAATGCCGC
>JBLRXG010000095.1:0-4910 GCA_047920855.1 Dehalococcoidia bacterium
CTGCGAACTGTGGGAACGCTTCGACGGACACATCAAGGATATCAAACACCAGGTCGAGGGCAAGTCTTACGAAATACACATACAGGAGGAGACCACTCCGCCAATGCACTTCTGCCTGGTGGGAGTGGAAGTCCGCAAGATCGAGGACCTGCCCGTAGAACTGTTCGCCAAGGTCGTTCCTGCTTGTGAATATGCCGTCTTCACCCACCATTTCAGAGACGGCGGTTTTCGCTATGCCTTCAAGGCAGTCTATGACTGGCTAGAGAACTCAGAATACACGTCCACCTATCATCTCGATGTTCAGTGCTATGACTCGCGTTTCAGGAGCCCCGAAGATCCGGAGTCCATTCTCGAGATATACGTGCCGGTAACACCCAAGCACCGGGAAGCACAGAGCTAGTAGGACTACCTGACAAGCTTGAACTCGACCACATCGACGAGACCCAGGTCAGTCAGTCTGAGTTCGGGGATTACGGGCAGGGCGAGGAAGGAGAGGATGGCGAACGGAGCCGGCGGCAAGCTGCCCAGGCCAACAGCAGCCTTCTCCACCTGTTCATGCTGACGTACGACTACATCCAGCGGCTCGGGCGACAACAGCCCCGCGATGGGCAGCGGCAGAGACGCCAGCACTTTCCCGCCGGCGCAGACAACGAGGCCACCCTGCAACCTCTCGATTTCCCGGATCGCCATGAGGATATCGAGATCGTCGGTGCCGACCGCGATTACGTTGTGGGAATCATGAGCCACCGATGACGCCAGGGCTCCCTTCTTGAGACCGAATCCCCGGACCAATCCCAGGCCGAAGTTGCCGGTGGCGTTGTGTCGCTCCACCACCACCAGCTTCAGGATGTCCCTTCCAACATCGGGCAATACCAGCCCGTCCACGACTCTCATCGTCTCCACCGACTTTCTGGTGATTATCTGCCCCGGAACTATCTGGATAACAGGGTGTCTCTCCTCATTTACACCGACTTGCCTGGCCGGCAACGACAATGATTCAGGAGTGAGAGGCTTGATGCGCACGGTATCTGTGAGTTCGGATGTGACACGATCGACAGAAAACACTGGCCTGCCTCGCCTCGCCACCAGCTTTCCCTGATGAAACACCATATCGATCTCCAGTTTGGTCAGATCCGTGATGGTGATGAAATCGGCCCGATAACCCGGGGCGATCGCTCCCCTATCATGCAGCCTGAAATACTCGGCGGGGTTGATCGTCGCCATCTGGAGTGCTCTGACCGGCTCCAGGCCTCTGTCGATGGCCTTTCTTACCACGGCGTCTATGTCTCCTTCATTGAGCAGATCGTAGCAGCTACGATCATCCACCACGAAGAAACACCTCTTATAGGTGCTGTCGTTCACCAGGGGAAGAAGCGCATCCAGGTTCTTCGCCGAAGAACCCTCCCGTATCATCAGATACATACCGCGCCGTAGCTTCTCCCTGCCTTCCTCGGTAGTCGTGGCTTCATGCTCAGACCCGATACCTGCAGACAGGTAGGCGTTCAGTTCCTTACCTGTGAGGCCGGGAGCGTGACCGTCGATAACTCTGCGCTTCGAGGCGGTTATCTTCTTCAGAACCCCGGGTTCGCCACCGATCACACCGGGGAAGTTCATCACCTCTCCCAGTCCTATCACGTTGTGATAAGCAAGCAGCTTTCTTATCTCCTCGAAACCTATGCGCGCTCCTGACGTCTCCAGGTGAGTGGCCGGCACGCATGACGGCGCCATGAATATCATGTCCAGAGGGAGCCTCTGAGCCCAATTCATGAAGAACCTCACGCCTTCGACTCCACAGACATTCGCGATCTCGTGCAAATCGGTCACCGCTGCCAGGGTACCCCGGGAAACCACCGCCTGGGCATACCTCGCGGGATGAAGCATGGAGCTCTCCACATGCGTGTGGCCATTGATAAACCCGGGAGCCAGAAAGCCTCCCTTCAAATCAATGATCTCCCTGGCCTTGCCGTAGTCGCCTATTCCGGCGATCTTGCCGCCATATACGGCGACGTTGGCCTGCTCGATTTCCCTGGTGAAGGTGTTGATCACGAGGGCGTTTCTCAGGACCAGGTCTGCGGGCATGTCCCCTTTCGCTACAGCGATCAGTCTGTTCAAGGTCATAGCTCAGTTCTCCAGGACACAGATGTCGGGAAGATTGCGGAACCTTTCATCGCAGTCGAGTCCGTAGCCTACGACAAACTTATCGGGCACAGTGAGGCCGAGGTAGTTGATGGTTACAGGAACCCTGCGCCGGGACGGTTTGTCCGTGAGAGCGCAGAGCTTCAACGAAGCGGGCTTCTGCTCTCTCAGGTAATCGAGTACGAAGGAAATCGTGATCCCCGTATCCACGATATCTTCGATCACCAGTACGTCCCTTCCTTCAACGGGCGAACTGAGGCTCTGAACGAGTTTGACACTACCCGAACTCTCCCGTGCGGCACCGTAGCTGCACACCTTGATGAAGTCCAGTTCGAGCGGCAGAGCCAGGTAACGAATGAGGTCGGCCATGAACACAAAGGATCCTTTGAGGACACCGACCAAGACAGGCTGTTTGTCCTTATAGTCGCTCTCGATCTCAAGGGCCAGCCTGCTAACCGCCTTCTGTATCTGCTCGCTGGTAATTAGAACCTTCAGTTGTGATTTAAGCACCATAAGCCATCTCCGGCAACTCACTATGATATCACAAGTTGATTCCGCTCACGGTGCTGGACTTTGCCCTCGTTGTGCTGTATACTTGAATTAAGAAGATAGAAATGCGATCAAGCCTTATCGGGAAGATCGAGAAAGCGAAGGGGTATGCCCAGGAACCGGATCGCGTTACCTTCTCAAGCCTAGCCGCTGTATTTCGTGGCAAGAACGACGACCACGAGATCACCTATACGGACGGCAAATGGCAGTGCACCTGTGGTTTCTTCTCTCAGTGGGAGGTCTGCAGCCACACCATGGCCCTTCAACGGATGCTGCGGAGCATGCTGCCCAAGGAAGCCCTTGCCTCTCCCATGGAAGCTCAACTGGTAGAGAAGTAATCGAGTGCTTCTGCCACGACGAAGAGAGAGCCGGTAACGCAGATAAGGTCGGTCCTGTCTGCCCTGGACAGGGCTCGCGATAGAGCCTGAGCTATACTCCCGCAAGTCTCAGCCTCAATTCCTCGCATGCTGAACTCAGCAGCCAGTGCGTCAGGTGAAGCAGCGCGCGATTGAGATGAGCGGGTGGTTATCACCTGAGGCCGTAGCGGAACCAACTCGTTTACCAGACCGGAGATGTCCTTGTCACTGGATGTCCCAAAGACGAGAAGAATGTGCTTATCTCCGAAGTAGTCCCTGATATTACTCACCAGCCTTTTCATCGAAGCTACGTTATGGGCCCCGTCGATAAGCACCGTCGGTTCCATCTGTACAATCTGAAAGCGCCCTGACCACTTGACCGCAGCCAGCCCCTGAGCGACATCATCGTCTGAGATGGCGAAGCCCTCCGAGGCCAGTATCTCAAGAGCAGCAACGGCAGCGGTGGCGTTCTCAAGCTGATAGTCGCCCAGCAGCGGGATACTTACCCGGTAGTTCCTCTCTCTCCCGCGGATGACCAGCGATTGTTGCAGGAGGTCACCGCCCAGCTTCTGACAGGTGACATCCTCACCCACCTGAACTACCTTTGCCTCCTGCTCACGGCTGACCTCCCTGATCACAGCGGCCGCCTCTTCTGGTTGAGGAGAAACCACCGCCCAGCAGCCGGGCTTGATGATGCCTGCCTTCTCGCGAGCTATCTTGCCAAGGCTATCTCCCAGGATCTGCGTGTGGTCGAGGCTGATGGATGTGATGACGCAGACCTCAGGCCTGGCGACATTAGTGGCATCAAGCCTGCCTCCCAGCCCCACCTCCAGCACCTGGACATCGACCTCCTCCTTCCTAAAGTACCAGAACCCCAGAACGGTGAGCACTTCGAAATAGGTGAACTGCCTGAAGGTCGCGTCGCCTTGCATAGATTCGATGAAGGGCCTGATCTCCGACATGGCAGCGGCGAACTCCTCCTCGGATATCAGGCGACCGTCAATGCTGATACGCTCCCGCAGTGTGTGGAAGTGGGGCGAGATATACAGGCCGGTCCTGCATCCCGATGCAGTGAGGACCCCGGCGATCATCGCTGCCACACTCCCCTTCCCCTTGGTCCCGGCGATATGAACAGTTTTGGCCGCCAGTTGCGGGTTGCCCATGCGGGCCAGGAGTTCCTCCACGTGATGCAGGCTGTAGCCAGGCTGAACATAAGACACGCCCGGAATCTGTTCGTAGTTGACGAAGCTATTGAGATACTGCTCTGCCTGGATGTAGTTCAACTCCCCATTTCTCCCGACAGCAATTATACTACCCCGGCACCAGTCACTGCCCGTCTGTGTTAGAATGCGTCAGCGCCTCCAGAGCTAAGCTCTCTAGCGAAGACCTGAGTGAAGATTGCGTTCGAACCATTAGGCCACATAGACGATGGCACAGCAGAAGCCCTTATGGACAGGGTTGGCCGTGTCTTCGGTTGCCCCACAGAGCCAGGGCAGGGTCTCAGCGATCTGGCCACCGCCTTTGATCCGCAGAGAGAACAGTACCTCTCGACGAAGCTGTTGGCCCTGCTCAAGAATCCGGAAGGCGACGGGCGCGTTGTGGGTGTAACCGAGGTCGATCTCTATGTTCCCGGGCTGAACTACGTCTTCGGTGAGGCGGATCCCCTGTCAAGGACAGCAATCGTATCGCTGTGCCGGCTGAGGCAGGAGTATTACGGCCTTGAGCCAGACGAACGCCTGTTTTTCGATCGAGCCGTCAAGGAAATCGTCCATGAACTGGGACACACCTTCGGACTGGGACACTGCACAGACAACAAGTGTGTCATGCATTTCTCCAATAGCCTGGCCGACACCGATTTCAAGGCGGCGC
>JBLRXG010000096.1:0-4908 GCA_047920855.1 Dehalococcoidia bacterium
TGGTGCTGACCATCGGACTGACGCCAGGGGTGGCGCTGGCAGAGAACGACAACGACTGCGTGCGTTACGGGCAGGGATACTGGAAGCAGTGGCTTGCGGACGAAGAGAATGACGATGTGTTCGACCTAGATGGCCACAGAAACGCTGATCTTCTGGCAGTACTGAACACTCCCGCCAGGGGTGGCAATGCGAATGTTATCCTGTCCTACCAGTTTATCGCGGCCGCACTGAATGTAGCGGTCGAGGGCTGCGAGATGCCTGGCACAGTTCAGGATGCGTTCGACAATGCGAGACATTACCTGCATGTCGAAACAGGTGCGTATGGCCGCTCTGACGCCTTGCACTGGAAGGACATCCTGGAGTTCTGGAACGAGAACAAGTATGCTGAGCTGCTGTCGGTCTGGTACGAAGGCACAGGTTGCACTTTTGGCACACACGAGGGCGACACACTGACGCTGACTTTCTCGAAAGACATCTTCCGCGATGGTACTGATCTCAAGATGTACTTCAAGGATGCAACCCCGTATCTTCCCGAGGTCGCAGTCGTGACGTGGGCAATATCTTATAACGTCCTGACTCTCACTGCAAACGGTACATTCATCACGCCTAGGCCTGAAGTCGGGGATTTTGTCACCCAGATCGAAGGCTTGGTGAAATCGTGCGGCTGTCCGGTTGTGGTGCCCGATGGCGGTGTTGAGGTAGTGGCTATGACCTACCATTACCACTGGGGACCTGGAGTACCTTATGGAGCCACTGAGGAAGTGCCCGCCGTCGCGATTGTGGACGCATGTGGGATGGAGGTATGGTGGTACAGTGACGGTTCCCTGATCAGTGAAGGCTGGTATCATGACATATACAGTGTGGCAGAAATGAGCGGCTGGTCTTCTGGCAACCCGGCCAACTGGAATGAGCCGGTTAAGTATCTCTTTAGCGTGCATTTCCCAGGCGTGACATTAGCGTGGTACAGCAGGACCGCCATCGCCGTTGATGATGTGCGCGAGCCAGTGGAAGGGTCGATACTACTACCACTACCGTAGAGGCGCAGATCTTGCCTTAGGATGGCATCTACCCCGCCCACACGGCGGCCTCCTGAGGGATAGTGACGACGTGGTGGTAGAGTGGAGTGAAGAGAGAGGCTCCAGATATAGACTGGAGCCTCTCTCTTGATCGTGGATACGCAGTAGCCGAGTCTTCCTCCACCTCCACCATTCTGATTGTGAGGACCTGAAGGGCGCGTCGGAATCTCACCACCCCCACCCACCGCGATCGCTTCGGCACTGGGGTGCTCCGCAACGACGATTCGGGGGACCAGCAGCTAGCTGTTGAGCATGTCATACGTTTGTCCACCACTCCTCCAGGTATGGTACCTACCGAACCCGCATGGGTAACACCCCGGGACCGCCTCACGGTATCTCCTATGCTGTGCCACCCTATCTCCTTTCGATCGGTAACATCAACACTCTGCATCCACACCCTACTCGGTGACGATGATCATGACGGTATGCAAACTGTGCTTCTGAATGACACCGTCTGGTAAAATGAACCGACGGGCAGTGCAGGTGGCTGACGATACCGGGTGTAAGCACCTGGCCATCGCCCTCGAGGAGAGTCAACATGCGATACGATGTGATAGTGATCGGTGCAGGGTTATCGGGACTGACTGCGGGCAGCTTGCTTGCTAAGAGAGGGCTGCGCGTGGCGGTAGTTGACAGGAATTACGAGCCTGGCGGTTCGTGCGGCATCTTCAGACGAAACGGAGTTACCTTCGATCAAGGGGCCGCGATGCTCTTCGGCTTCGGAGAGAAGGGATTCAACGCGCATCGCTTTGTGTTCAACTGCCTGGAGGAACCGATCGATGTCATCAAGCATGATCTACTGTACTGCGTGAATTTCAGCGGCAAGAGAGTCAGGTTCTGGGCGGACATCGACACGTTTGTTGACGAACTGGCACAGGTCTTCCCTGGTGAGAAGGACAACATACGAAGGTTCTACCGTGACATCGAGAAGATGTACAGACACGTAATCGTGGAAAGCCCGAGTTATACGACGCCGGACGAGACAGGGCCGGGCGAAGCACTGAGAGGCCTGTTACGGCACCCGTTGACCTACACCAGGTTCTTGAGATACCTGAATAAGAGCGCGAAGGACTTGCTGAGAAGATATTTCTCCGATCGGGAGATACTGAAGTTCTTCGACAAACTCACATCTACGTACTGCTATACAACGGTGGAAGAGTCTCCCGCTGTCCTCGCAGCAGTTATGTTTGTCGATAATCACGTCGGGGGCAGTTACTATCCCGCCGGCTCCACCATCTTTCTGCCCGGCAAGCTGGAAAAGGTGATCGAGGAAAGCGGCGGAGACATGCTGCTTGAGAGCGAGGTGGTGAAGATCCTGTTCAACGCCGAGCGCCCCTCCGGCGTGGAACTGCAAAGCGGCCAGCAACTATATGCAGACAACATCATCTACTCGGGGACCGTCTGGAATCTGTACGGAAGGTTGATCGATAAGACACGCCTCACAGCTCAGAGAATGGAATGGGCTGCAGGTCAGGTGCCCACCCACCCGAGTGTGGTGTTATACGCCCACATAGATAAGCGAGTCATACCGGAGGACACGGCACCCATTGAGATGCTGGTCGGGAATCCCGACTCGCTGGATGAGAGCGAGGTCACCGTATACATACTGAGTATCGACGACAGGACGCTCTGCGACGAACAAGGACACGTGGTGCTGGCGATCGGGCCGACGTTCGCCGATTGGTGTGAGCGAGGCACAGACGAATATCTGCTCAAGAAGGAGAGAGAGAAGGCGCGACTTGTCTCGGTATTGGAGCAGAGGTTCCCCGGGTTCACCGGTGCCGTTCGCTACGCCGAGCTTGCAACACCAAGAACCATTGAACGATATACCATGAAGAACGGCGGTTCGGTGGCGGGGCCCAAGCAGATGCTGGGGCAGCACATGTTACGCAGACTGCACACCAGGAGCGAGTGGGACAACCTGTTCTGCTGCGGTGAGTCTACTGTACTGGGGACGGGCACGCCGACGGTCACCACATCCGGAATCAGTGCCGCAAACGCAGTGCTCAAGAAGCTGAAGATCGAGCCATTCAGATACAGTCCCGATATGACGAACTACGTCAGGATCGTGGCCAGGCCGTTTGAGGAAGATCGACTCTATGAAGGATTCCCCGAAGATGTGCGCGCCATTATGCGGGAAGCCTACAGGTGTCAGTATTGCGAGAATCCCAAGTGTTCCGCGAACACCGACTGGAACATCCGGGGCATCATGAGAAGGGTAGCTGTAGGCAACTTTGCGGGTGCCGGGAAGCTGGTCGGCCAGATTCTCAATACAGAACGACCGAGCAGGGCATCGCTAGCCGATTGTGAAGAACGCTGCGTACTCAACGAAGACACGGGTTCACCGGTGGCAATACGGACGGTAGTTGACCACATTGCCGCCCGGCAGTGAACAAACAGCCTTAGATCTCTGGTATCTGCCCACCAGGATCTGCAAGTGGCCCAATCCAGTCATTCCGGTTGGCCGGACAGGTTCCGGGGTTCCGTTTCGTCTGTTGCCCGCTTGTTTGTGCCAGAGATTTCAATCACATATAATCAGCGGCAGGTAACATGAACACTGCGTACTTCATCATCCACGCGATATTCTGGTCCTTCGGTTTCTTCTTCCTGTTCCGCATTCGTCGCTGCACAGCCAACAGCAGGAAGACCGCCGGGGGGACCCCAGTCATATCGGTGGTGATACCGGCCCGGAACGAGGAGAGATCGCTCCCGGGGCTGCTGGCATCTTTGCAGGATGGCAGTCTGGTACCGGATGAGATCATCGTCGTTGTTGGCCAGTCTGAAGACAGGACCGGGGAAGCAGCAACGAAACAGGGGGTGACGGTCATAGACTCAGAGCCCCTGCCTGAGGGCTGGGTCGGCAAGCCCTGGGCCTGCTATCAGGGTGCCCGGGCGGCAAAGGGCGACGTTCTCGTCTTCCTGGATGCAGACACCTGTGTCGAGAAAGACGGACTCAGGAGCATAGTAGACACATACTCCGAGAGTAACGGTGTCCTGTCATTGCAGCCCTACCACAAGACCAGGAGCCTGTACGAGCAGCTATCCGGATTCTTCAACATAGCTATGATGGCTGCGATGGGGCCTTTCACAGCATTCGGCAACCGCATAGAGCCGATCGGGCTGTTTGGCCCGTGTGTTGTGATGAGAAAGGAGCACTACTTCGAAAGCGGCGGCCATGTCGCAGTCAAGGGCAATGTAGTGGAAGACCTTGCCCTTGGAGAGCGACTTAAGAAGCGCAACCTGCCCATTAGCTGCTATGGCGGAAGGGGTGCCATTTCCTTCCGGATGTATCCCAATGGAATGAGGGAGTTAGTTGATGGGTGGAGCAAGGGTTTCGCCACCGGAGCCGGCAAAACCTCCCTTCCCCTGCTTCTGGCGATCGTCGCCTGGATCGGTAGCGGCCTAACTGCGACCGTGTGCGCCATCGGCTCTATAGCAGGAATGCACACTACGGCGATCGTGGCCTGGACGCTGGCCTATCTGGCTTATGCCTTGCAGGTCCAGTGGATGTTCTTCCGGATCGGTACGTTCAAGTTCTACACCGCGCTCTTGTTCCCGGTTCCCCTGGTATTCTTCATAGTGGTCTTCTTCCGTTCCGTCTTCCTGATCCATGTCAGGAAGAGCATCAGATGGAAGGGAACAACGATCAACCTGAAACGTGAGACGCAAGAGCCATGATCTCCGATCTGCCCGTTCACTGGGCGCTGGCGATCAACGTTGCAGTGTGGCTGATGATACACCTGGGCGTCTCCATTGCAACGGCGAGAATGCCTTCTGACTCCTTTGACCCGCAGTCATGGCTTTACAGGCAGCACACTCTGGAGAGAGACGG
>JBLRXG010000097.1:0-4890 GCA_047920855.1 Dehalococcoidia bacterium
ATCCTTGACCAACTGAGGAAGATGGACAGGAAAACGGGCCTGCAGAAGCTGGTCTACTCGGAGGACAGGGCGGGGCTATTCGCGTGGAAGACTATGAAGAGGACGCTTCTGTACTGCGCAGCCAAGGTGCCCGAGATCGCGGACGACGTGGTGAGCGTGGACCGGGCCATGCGCTGGGGCTTCAACTGGGAGCTTGGCCCCTTCGAGACCTGGGATGCCATAGGATTAAGGAAGTCGGTGGAGAGGATGAAGAAGGATGGGGAGAAGATACCTGCCAATATCGAGAAGATGCTGGCAGCGGGCAAAGAGAGTTTCTACCAGACGCGCCGGGGAAAGTCGTACTACTTCGATTTCGCGAAAGGCGACTACGCGGAGATAGCAGGACAGCCGGAGATCATCGTCCTGCCCTCGCTGAAGACGAAGAAGAAGGTGGTCAAATCCAACTCAGGCGGGAGCCTGATCGACATGGGTGACGGCGTGGTATGCCTCGAGATCCACTCCCGCAACAACGCCATCGAGGCCGATGTCATCCGGATGCTGCATGACAGTGTGGCAGAGGTAGAGGAGAACTTCCAGGGGATGGTCATCGGCAACCAGGGCGCCAACTTCTGCGTTGGGGCAGATCTGAGACAGGTCTACCCTTCTGCGATTAACAAGGACTGGAAGAACCTGGAGCTTGCGGTGAAAACCTTGCAGGATGCAGTCATGCGCGTCAAGTACTGCCAGCGGCCTGTTGTCGCCGCCCCCTTCCGGATGGCGCTGGGCGGTGGATGCGAGATATGCCTTCACACAAGTAAGATAGTGGCCCACACTGAATGCTATATGGGACAGGTGGAGCTGGGCGTCGGCCTCATCCCCGGTGCGGGAGGCAACAAGGAGCTCTTTTTCAGGGCTACCGACTGTCTGCCCGAGGATCTTCCGCCTATCGCGGGAGCAGGCAAGCCGGATCTCACCCCCCTCGTGGCAAGGGTCTTCCAGAATATAGCCATGGCCAGGGTGTCCACGTGTGCCCAAGAGGCCAGGGAGTTGGGATATCTGATGCCGCATGACCAGATCGTCATGAACCATGACCATCTTCTGCACCGGGCCAAGAGGGCGGTGCTGGCATTGGCCGAAGCGGATTACACACCGCCCAGGCGTAGAGACGAGATAAGGGTTCCGGGAAGGACCGGAGGAGCTGCTCTGGATGTCTTCGTCTACCTGATGAGTGAGGCGGGGTACATAACCGATTATGATGTTGTCATCGCTAAGAAGCTGGCACATGTTCTCACGGGTGGAGACGTGGATCTGAATACGCTTGTCAGCGAGGAGTACCTGCTCGACATCGAGAGGGAGGCATTCATGTCTCTGTGTGGAGAGGAGAAGACGCAGGCCAGGATGAAGCACATGCTTGACACCAATAAGCCCCTGAGGAACTAGTCCTCGTACAAGGAGGTTTGAACATGAGAGATGCAGTAATAGTATCGGCGGTGAGAACCGCACTGGGCAAGGCGCCCAACGGGACACTAAAGAATGTGAGGCCCGAGCACACGGCGACCGAGGTGCTGAAGGAAGCGATGAAGAGAGCTCCAGGGCTGAAGCCGGAGGAGGTAGACGACGTCGTCGTCGGCTGCTCCTTCCCGGAGGCAGAGGCCGGCATGAACCTGGCGAGGGTCGTCGCACTCAAGGCAGGGTTGCCGACCAGCGTGCCAGGTGTGACGATCAACAGGTTCTGTGCCTCGGGACTGGATTCCGTGTCGGCTGCCTGTCAGAGGGTGATGTGCGGCTTCGCCGACGTCATGATAGCGATAGGAGTCGAGCACATGTCCACTGTACCAATGGGAGGGAACAAGCTCGTGCCCGACCCGGATCTCGCGGAGAACTACCCGGCAGTGTATATAACGATGGGGCTGACGGCGGAGAACGTGGCCTCCCGCTTCAACATCAGCAGAGAGGACCAGGACGCCTTCGCCTATGACAGTCAGCAGAAGGCGATCAGGTCACTCAAGGATGGAGTGTTCAAGGAGCAGATCCTGCCCATCAAGGTGCTCGACCGCACCTTCAAGAACGGCAAGGCTATCGTGCAGGAGAAGGTTTTCGACATCGACGAGTGCGTGAGGTTCGACACGTCTCTGGACCGGATGGCGACGTTGCCGGCGTTGTTTCGCGTAGGTGGTTCGGTGACGGCGGGGAATTCCTGCCCCATCAACGACGGCGCGGCGGCTGTCGTGATCATGTCTCGCGAGAAAGCTAAGGAACTGGGTCTCAAGCCTATGGGCGTGTTCAGGTCGTACGGAGTGGGTGGCGTCGATCCTGAGATAATGGGCATCGGACCGGTGGTGGCGATACCCAAGGCCCTCAAGAACGCCGGAATATCGCTCGACCAGGTCGACCTGATAGAGCTGAACGAGGCCTTCGCCTCGCAGTCGCTGTACATCATCAGGGAGCTTGGCATCGATGTCAGCAGGCTCAACGTCAACGGCGGCTCGATCGCCATCGGACATCCGCTGGGCTGCACCGGGGTATACCTGACCACCAAACTACTGCACGAGATGGCGCGCCGAAACTCCAGGTATGGAATGGTCACAATGTGCGTCGGAGGCGGCATGGGGGCGGCAGGCATATTCGAGCGAGAAAACTAGCCGAAGGAGGACATCTTGGAGACACAGGAAATTAGAAAGGGAGGAGCCTTTCTCCTGGAGACGACTCCTCCGGACGAGCTCTTCACCCCGGAGGACTTCACCGAAGAGCACAAGATGATCATAGACACCACCGAGAGCTTCGTCAAGAACGAAGTGGAGCCTCATATAGAGAAACTGGAGCACAAGGACTTCGACCTCACCCGTGAGCTTATGCGCAAGGCAGGCGAACTGGGCCTTCTGGGATCGGATATAGAGGAGGCGTATGGAGGCTCGGAACTTGACAGCATCTCCCATGCCCTCATCCTGGAGTACTCAGCAGGGTCCGGTTCACTGGGTGTGACCATGAGCTGCCACACAGGGATCGGCTCGATGCCCCTCGTGTTCTTCGGCAACAAGGCTCAGAAGGAGAAGTACCTCCCTTCTCTTGCCAGCGGTGAGAAGATCGGTGCCTACGCACTCACAGAGCCCTCTGCGGGAACCGACGCCCTGGCGATTCAGACCACGGCCGTTCTGTCACAGGACGGGAAATACTACACGCTCAACGGTGCCAAGCAGTTCATCACAAACGGCAACATGGCGGACATCATCTTCACCTATGCCAAAATTGATGGTGACAAGATGACCGCCTTTATACTGGAGAGGGACTTCGAGGGTGTTTCGACCGGTGTGGAGGAGAAGAAGATGGGCATCCGGGGCTCGTCCACCTGTAGCATATTCCTCGATAACGCCAGGGTGCCGGCGGAGAACCTCCTCTACGAACTGGGTAAGGGGCACCATGTAGCCTTCAACATCCTCAACCTGGGCAGGTTCACCCTCGGTCCTGGCTGTGTGGGCATGGCCAAGCTGGCTCTGGATAGCTCCGTGAAGTACGCGAAGGAGAGGGTGCAGTTCGGCAAGCCCATATGCCAGTTCGGGCTGGTGAAGCAGAAGCTGGGCGAGATGGCAACCCGCACATACATGGCCGAGAGCATGATCTACCGGACGGGCGGGCTGATCGACCGGATCCTCGCTACCGTTGACAAGACCGCCGATGATGCGGGCAGACGGAACGCGCAATGCATAGCCGAGTATGCCATGGAGTGCTCAATCGTCAAGATCTACACCTCGGAGATGATAGCCTATGTCGCCGACGAGGCGGTTCAGACATTCGGCGGGTACGGTTTTGTCGAGGAATACCCGGTGGAGCGTATCTACCGCGATTGTCGCATATTCCGGCTTTTCGAAGGCACCAACGAGATCAACAGGGTCATCATAGTGGGCTCTCTAATGAGGAAGGCCCTTAAGGACGAGATCCCATTTTTCGCCGCAGCTGCCGAGGCTAAAGGGGCGCTAAGGGCGATGGAACCGCTCCTGCCCGCCACGGGCGATGGCATCCTTTCGTACGAGCAGAAGCTTCTGGACCGGGCGAAGAAGGTGTTCCTGTACCTGGCTAACCTAGCGGCTCAGAAGTACGGCATGGCTCTGGATGAGCAGCAAGAGGTACTGGGGCTACTGGCCGACACCGCTACGGAGATCTACGCTATGGAGAGCGGGTTACTCAGGGCACTGAAGGCCATCGAGTCTGTCGGTGAGCACAATTCGAAGACGAGAATAGAGATGGTGCAGCTTTACGTGAGCGATGCCACGGCCAGAGTGGGCAGCTACGCCCGTCAGGCACTCGCAGCGATGGAGACCGATGAGGCGCTGCAAGAGCATCTATCGCTAGTAGGGAAGGCCCTGCAGTTCACGCCTGCCAACGGCATGCGGCTCAGGAGAAGCATTGCCGACCGGATCATAGAAGTAGAGCGGTATATCTGCTAGGGGGCTATCAGATATTGCCCTTCTTCAGTGTCCCGGTGGGCTCGAACACCTTGACGCCGAACTTGCTGGCAAGGTCTTCGCACATCTTAGCCAGCTTGTCGTAGCCTATCCCCCTGGCCAACTGGAAGGGACCAAATCCTGAACCACCTCCGCTGGCCATGGCCTTGTCTATCTCGTCGGCGCTCTTGACTACGCCTTCCTCAAGCAGCTTGGTGGCCTCGTTGACCTGGATGGCGATCAGGACGGTAGGGTCGAAGTCCTCCTTGGCCTTGGACTGGTCTATCTCCGGTCTGCCCCTGGACCAGTCGAAAATACCCCTCCCCGTCTTCTTCCCCAGTTCACCGGCATCGATCTTGGCTTTCAGCCAGCTCGGAGGCTCGTAATCCTTCGAGAGCCTGTCGGCGAAATAGCGGGCGCCATAGTAGGCTACGTCCAACCCAACGTAGTCCATCAGCTCGTATGGCCCCAT
>JBLRXG010000098.1:0-4884 GCA_047920855.1 Dehalococcoidia bacterium
TATACCTTGGTGTCATCGGGTAGCACCAGTATCTTCTCCGATATCGATCTAACGATCTGCTGAAAGGCAGCTGGAGTGCCCGTGCTTCCCGGTCCACCGGGGAAGATGGTGTCCCCCGACAGGAGGTAACGGCCGACACTGAAGCACAGACTGCCCGGAGTGTGTCCCGGCGTGTGAATCACCGTCAGCTTGAGCTTTCCCAACATGATGGTATCGCCGTCGCTCAGCGATATCTCCGGCGACTGCTCGAGGTTGTGTGAATCTGCAGGGTGGACGCCTAGCGGAATCCTGAGCCTGGCACGTAACCGGTCAAGAGCCCCGATATGATCTATGTGGCCATGAGTAAGCAGTATGTAGCGGGGCCTTGTGCCACTCAACTTGTCGATGATGATGTCGGCCTCTGCCGGGGCATCTACCAATAGGCTTTCACCTCCGCTGTAGCAGGTCACGATGTAGGCGTTGGTCGCGAATGGGCCCAGCTCAAGCCTCTCGATCCGTACAGCACCGTCATCTGCAACAGTCGTCATTGTTCCATACCACGCTCAACTGTTAGGGCTCCTAACACACCGTTCACCAGCCGTGGAGATGAATCACCTCCGAACTCCTTTGCTAACTCAATAGCCTCGTTTATGGCGACCTTGAAGGGCGTTGTGTCAAGGGGAGTCCTATCATGAAACAGGATCTCGAATATGGCTATGCGCAGGATATTCCTGTCGACGATGGACAACTGCTCGACGGGGAATGCCGAGGCGAATCCCTTGACGATAACATCAAGCTCGTGTCTATGCTGCTGCACTCCTTCGATGAGTTCCCTGGCGAAGCTGAGTGACTCCTGAGGAAGGTCCTCCTCCTCGGCCAGACGGGTCAAGGCTTCCTCGCCTCGGTGCCCGCTACAGTCAACCTCGTAGAGTGTCTGGAGAGCGGCTATTCTTGCTCTCCGCCTCATGGTAGCCATCAGCCTGCCGATTCCTCTTTGCCCGCCGACTGAGTTATGTCCTCCATACCCGATATGTTAAAGGTCCGGAGGTCTGCGTTGATCCGCCTGATCAAGCCGGTGAGTACCCTCCCCGGGCCTATTTCATAGAAGGATGTAACTCCATTGTCCATCATGTACTGCACAGACCCCTGCCACTGGATGCAGTTACGGAGTTGCTTCACCATCTCTTTTCTGATCGATGGGACATCAGGCAGAGGCCTGGCGGTGACATTTGAGACAACGGGGATGACCGGCTCCCGGAATCTGAAGCCGGAGACGATCTCGCTGAACTCGGCTACGATCGGCTCCATCAGAACGGAGTGGAAAGCCCCACTAACCTTAAGAGGGATGAGAGCGCGAGCGCCCTTTGCTTTGGCCAGCTTCTCTGCTTCAGTGAGGGCCTCAACGCGGCCGCTGAGCACGATCTGTCCGGGGCAGTTCATGTTAGAGATCTCCGTCTGGCTGTGGGAGCAGATCTCACTGACCGTTTCTCCGTCGAGACCTATCACCGCCAGCATACTCCCTGGATTCCTTAGCCCGGCTTCGTACATCAGCCTGCCTCTCTCCCTCACGAGCAGTACGGCGTCTTTCACGTCAAGCACACCTGCCACGACCAGTGCGGTGTACTCACCCAGGCTGTGACCGGCAACGAAGGAAGGTTCGGGGAAATCGGGTACAGCTGCTTCCTCAAGGGCCCTCAGGCAGGCGATGCTGACGACAAGAATGGCAGGCTGGACATTGTGCGTCTTGGTCAGTTCATCCCCGGGGCCTTCGAAGCACAATCGCGATAGGGATAATCCCAGGGATGCGTCAGCTTCATCGAAGACCGCTTTGGCCGAGTGATACCTGTCGTACAGGTCGAGCCCCATGCCTACACTCTGGGAGCCCTGCCCCGGGAATACGTATGCGACCCTGGATGAAGCGGCCATGGAAACCTACTTCTTCTTGGAGGGCTTGATCTCGACGGCCTCCCTTTCACCATACCATCCGCAGTTAGGACAGACGCGGTGTGACAGCTTAGGACTGTGGCAGTGAGGACAGGCGTCCATGGCCGGCACAGCCAGTGCCGAGTGACTGCGCCTCTTGCCCTGTCGTGATCGCGACGTCTTCTTCTTAGGTAGCGCCATATGATTTCATCTCCTTTACTCCTGAGCAGTCAGGACTGCACAGCGGTTTCATGGGCAGATTCAGCAGAGTATATTGCCGTATTAGCTCGGCCAGGTCAAGTACGTTCTTGCTGTCAACGGTGAAGTCATCCGACTCCTCACCCAAAGATAGAGGTAGACCGGTACCCACATCGATCGTGGGCAGGAATTCTTCCTCTGCGGAAAAATCGAGGTGATATGAGAACATACTGAGGCACCGACTGCACTGTAGTTCTACTCCGACTGCCAGTGCGACACGAACCAGAATGCCTCGGTTGGTATGAATCAGCTTGATGTTGCCTGTGACGGGGCTTTCTACGAACTCATCAATCATTGCGTTCAACGTATAGCTGCGGCTGCAGCCGATAGGCTCCTTCAGCAGTTGAGCCACATTGACAAGAGTCCTGACAAGCTGACCGTCCGCTCTCTCCATCTTCCGTCACCTAGAAATGGGGATCAAACACAAAGTATAATAGCTATTATCAGGAGGTTCAAGTATTGGATAGAGAAGAGCTCAAGCTGAAGACACAGCAGGCTGTGGAATCGGAGAGGCAGAGCCTTACCCGGTTGAGCCTTGACATCCACAGTAATCCGGAACTGGGGTTCAGGGAGGAGAAGGCAGCCGGCTGGCTCACCGGCTACCTTGAGAGGAACAGCTTTCAAGTAGAGAGGGGCTTCGTCGGGCTCTCGACTGCCTTTGGGGCCGTATACGGGAGTGGGAGGCCGAGGATCGCCCTGCTCGCCGAGTATGATGCCCTGCCTGAAATGGGACATGCCTGCGGGCACAACATAATAGGCGTAGCAGCAGTCGGCGCTGCTGTGGCCAGTCGATGCACTGTCGATCAACTGGGAGGCAGTGTTACCGTCATAGGCACTCCCGCAGAGGAGGGCCTTGGCGGGAAGATCGACATGGTGAAAGCAGGGGCCTTCAGCGAGATAGACGCGGCCATGATTGTCCATCCCAACAGCCTGAATATAGTCACTATGGACGCGCTTGCCTGCAGTACCCTGGATGTGGAGTTCTTCGGTCGGCCGGCCCATGCTGCCGGTCAACCTCACAAGGGCATAAACGCTCTGGAGGCGATGATCCAGGCTTTCACATCGATAAACTCGCTGCGCCAGCACATACGAACCGATGCGCGCGTGCACGGCATCATAATCGATGGTGGTGATGCGCCCAACATCGTGCCTGCCCATAGCGCTGCCGAGTTCCTTGTGCGTGCTGCAGATATGGAGTATCTTGCTGAACTGCAGGACAGGGTGCTGAGTTGCTTCAAAGGTGCGGCAACAGCCAGCGGCGCAAGGCTGGAGTATGTCTGGAGAGACAAGGTCTATGCTCCTATGAAAAGTAATAGCATACTGGCCGGGCTGTTCGCCCGGAATCTGGAGGTGCTGGGTCGGGAGGTGGATGCTTGTGACCCCGGCCTTGGTTTCGGCAGCACTGACATGGGGAATGTGAGTCAGGTGGTGCCGAGCATACATCCGACTATAGCCATAGCCCCGCTCGAGGTGACGATACATACGTCTGAATTCGTTACGGCTGCTGCATCCGAGGCGGGGCACGAGGGTCTGATCGATGCCGCCAAAGCGATGGCCATGACCGTGGTCGATGTCCTCCAGCCAGGCATATTCGACGAGATCAGAAGGGAGTTCGCTGGAGGCTAGCGTCGGTATACCGGGTCTACGAACGAACGACACTGGTGTCATGGGTGTGGATGATGACTGAGTCTATGAGCAAGAGCTACCAGGTGATCATTGTCGGTGGCGGGCCCGCGGGGCTAACGGCGGGACTGTATTGCTCGCGCTCGAGACTTAGAACTCTGCTTGTGGAGAGGGGAATAGTAGGCGGGCAGATCGTGAATGCCGAGCGAGTTGAGAACTATCCCGGCTTTCCTCAGGGCATTTCAGGTATGGAGTTGGGGCAACTCATTCACCAGCAGGCTACCGGCTATGGTCTTGAGATCATGTATGCCGATGTGACAGGAGCAGTGCCCGGCGAGCGATGGCATCGGGTGAGCACCGGCGAAGGCGATCTTGAGGCCGGGGTCGTGATCATCGCCTCCGGCTCCCAATACCGCAGGCTGGGCGTGCCCGGGGAGGACGAATTCGTGGGAAAGGGTGTTTCATATTGTGCTACCTGTGACGGACCTATGTTCAAAGATAAGGTGGTTGTGGTAGTCGGTGGTGGCGATGCAGCCATTACAGAGGCCCTCTACTTGAGCAAGTTTGCTTCCTCGGTCAAGGTCATCCACCGCCGCAACCAGCTTCGGGCGAGCGGGGTTGTCCAGGAGAGGGTCATGGCTGAGCCGAAGGTCGAGCTTGTCTGGGATACGGTAGTAGCCGGGATTGAGGGTGATGGGTCGGTCAGGCAGGTTAGCCTGAGAAATGTCAAAGATGCTAGAATAACAGCACTGGCTGTGGGGGGCGTGTTTGTTGCCATCGGCTCGGAGCCCAACAGCGCTGTCTGGCGAGGAATTCTGCCGATGGATGAAGGGGGCTACATAATCACCAACGAAGCGATGGAGACGAGGATTCCGGGGGTATTCGCTGCGGGAGACGTTCGTCACCATTCTGCAAGACAGGCAATAACTGCCGCCGGTGATGGCGCTACCGCCGCAATATCTGCGGAGAGGTTTCTGTCGTCCTGAAGAAAGCGAGGAGTTCGATGAAAGTTGTCTTG
Organism: Dehalococcoidia bacterium; assembly: GCA_047920855.1. Taxonomy (GTDB): domain Bacteria; phylum Chloroflexota; class Dehalococcoidia; order GIF9; family AB-539-J10; genus RBG-13-51-36. Next base: position 4,802 of record JBLRXG010000098.1, read on the forward strand.
TTGGAGAACATTCCTGGGAAGGGGAGAGCGGGAGAGATAAAGGAGGTAAGTTTCTGGCGAAGCCTGCACTTACCTCCTTTATC
>JBLRXG010000099.1:0-4868 GCA_047920855.1 Dehalococcoidia bacterium
ACTACGCCCAGATCCCGTCTCCACCCCTCGATCACCGCAGCCAGATACTCGGGGATATAATTGCCGTACCCGGACACGGTAACCGTCATGGGGGGAAGATTCGAGGCATCACCATATGGAGAGGCGGCGATAAGCTCCTCCGCCTTGGCCAGGTCGTAGCCCAGTCCCTGGATGTCCTCGTTATAGCCGGGAATACCTGGTGGCAGAATGCCTCTCGCCTCAGCCACCATGTCCCCGAGTATCAGTTCGGCGATACGTGCCTTATCCACAGCGTGAGAGAAGGCGCGGCGAATGTTGACGTCATCGAATGGAGGCCGGGCGGTGTTGAATCCGAGGTAGTAAAGGCTGAACTCGGGTGTTACTGAAAGCTCGTCATGGAACGGGCCAGCCGGATCACGCGCCCTGTGAATGTACCCCCCGTAGACGGGAGTAACATCTATGTACCCGAGCTCGTACATCGGCATAGGTGGGACTGCGAGGAAGTATACGACCTGCTCGAGTTCCGGCGGCCCGCCATAGTAATCAGCATTGCGCTCCAGGATGAGCCGCTGTCCCCTCATCCACTCCTTCAGCCGGAACGATCCTGTTCCGTCCGGCTGGCGCCACCAGTCCCTTCCAGACTCCACATTGTCTCTGTCGACGACGAATGCAGTAGGATATGCCAGCTTATTCAGGAAGTAGGCCTTCGGGGCATCGATGGTAACCCTTATCGTGAAGTCGTCAATGACCTCGATCCCCGATATTTCCTGTGAGTCGCCATCCAGCATCTCCCCGGCACCTACGATATCCCCCAGGTAGGTCCGTGCTGTGCCGGAGCCGGTGTCCGGGTGGCAGGCCCGCTCCCAGGAGTACCTGAAGTCGGCAGCCGTTACCTGCCGCCCGGAGTGGAATCTCACTCCCTCGCGCAGGTAGAACGTGAACCCGGTCCCGTCAGGGCTCTCCTCCCATCTCTCCGCAATGTCGGGCACTATCTTCAGTTCATCATCGAGACGAACCAGGCCGGAGAAGATATGCACGACGTAGGCATATGAGGAGGAGTCTGCAGCAATGGCCGGGTCGAGAGTTATCGGGCCGCTGTCCGAGAGATTGAGCCTGGCGACATCAGTTTGCCCGAAGGGACATCCGCTGAACAGGGCCAGGAACAGGGCAAGGGTCAGGACGATGGCTGCTACGCCCGCCCTTCTATTACACCGACATCTGTGCTTCACTGCATTCCTCAACTGTTATGCGCCTCTCCCCCGGAACGAATTCTCTATCCCTACCACACGATGATGATCCGGGTTATCGTATCATCGAAGTCAGGAACGGCCATAACCTGACCCGGGGGTGGCTTCGCAGTCTGATGGTACCGTCTGCCGATCTCAGGTTCGACCTCCCAATCGAACTGCGGTTCCACATACACGATCCCTCTATCGGTAGTATCGAAGGCAACTATGGCGTGCCCGCCTCCCCCCAGGAATTCGATGATGACATAGGCGCAGCGAATTCCCTCCCTGGCGGCATTCGCCTTCATATCGGCGGCGAAGTCCACACAGGTGTACTGGCTCTCCAGGTACTCCTGCTTGCTGGTCCCGTCCCGATCAAGGAACTCCATAACCTGCCGATAGCTCGGATCTCTCAGCACATAGCCATACCCGGTCGTGAGCCGGAAGTAGTTCTCCTCGAGGTCAAACAGAGCCGCTTCCAGCGACTCGACAAGCTCCCTCGAAGCAATGAGTTCGGCTTCCACGCCGGTCAGCCCGGTATGCGCCGTCGCCAGCTCAGCTTCCAGAGTCCTCAGTTCCGACTGCGTCTCGCTGAGCCTGTTTGACAGAGAGGCAGTGACTGAGAGCAACGCAACACCCACTACCGCCAGCACGGCAATGGCGAACCAGAATCTGCCGTGAGAGTGTCTTTCCAGCATCACCTGGTACCTCCGAACACCGACTCCAGGGACGATAGCAACTGGGCCGGACTATCGGCATCCCGCGCGAGTATCTCAAACGGGCACAGGTCTGTTCCCGCCCGGTTGGAGATATGAGGGACCACCTCTCTACTGCTGACGCTCACACCGTGCCTCTCCAACATATCGATGGCACCCCGGCTCGCAGTAGCGGCATACACCGAAGCTATTCCGGCGTGAACACATAGCATGGCCACTGCGGAGCCCACCACGCGATCGGCCATAGCACCATTCTTCAGCCTGTCTGCCATACTGCGCACTGCCCGAAAAAACGGAGCTACTCCGCGCTCGCTGGAACTGAGGATGATCTGCCCGTCTTTGACAACAACAAGGTTCCACTTCTCCTCTTCGAGGAGAGAGCGAGCGAGCTCTCTGTCCTCCGTGTTACTCCGCATCGCACCCCCGGTCATCGCGGACAGGCCCTGAAAGCCCCTGTGCTGTCACATCGAACGCGCACATGACAACGCCCCGCTACATCCAACTCCTTCTCCGGCCCGTCAGCCTGCATTTCTGCTCTGCTCCTTCAGTTCGTATTCCATCGTGCCCATGCCGAGCAGCTGGGCAACCCGCACCTGCTCCAGGCTATCCGCATCGTTGAGGCTGCCCAAAATGTCGGGATAGCTTGCGTGCGCGAATTCGCTCATAGCCTTGCTCTGAGCGATCAGGTCCAGAGAAGCCCTGTCGATTGCCACGGCATCCCTTGAGGCCAGAATGCCAATATCGGGCACTACCGGCAGGCCGGATGCTGCAACGCAGTCACATAGGGGGGTCACGTCCTGCACGAAGTTCATGTAGGCTGACCTTGAACGGAACCGGCCGGCCACTCCCGCAGCCGCATGCGCTACCCTGACCGCGAACTTCTCCCTCGCCTGAGGTGGCAGTGTGAACACCCCTTGTCTGCAGAGAAAGAAGCAGCGGTTGCAGCTCATGCATTTTTCTTCATCACGCACCACCCTGTCATTGACCAGAGCCATCGCTCCGTAGAGGCAGACATCGACACATTCTCCACAGCCATTGCATAATGAGGCATCCATGAGAGCACGGGTCGCCCCGTGCTGAGCAGCTTTCGATTCCTTGGTAACGCAGCCCATAGCGAGGTTCTTGATGGCACCGCCGAAGCCGGCGAGGAAATGTCCTTTGACATGGGAAAGCACTATCATTGAGTCAGCATCGAGAATCTTCCTGGCTACCTTGACCGTGTCGAAGGGACACTCGGTCATCCGCCCGGGGATGTCGACGCATACGCCATCATAGCCCTGCTCGCCGTCGGCTATGATGATGGGTACACCCAAAGATTCCTCAGTGAAGCCGTTGAAAGCCGCCGTAGCCAGGTGCTGCGTGGCGGTGAACCTCCTTCCCGGGTAAAGCGTGGTGGTATCGGTGACAAACGGTCTGCCGCCGGCTTCCTTAACTAGGTCGCACACACGACGCACTATTGGCGGACGAAGGTGACCGGTGTTGCCATACTCACCCATGTGAGTCTTGACAGCGACAGAGTCACCCGAGGAAACGGCGTCCGCCACCCTGGAGAAGAGCACTCTCAGTTCCTTGAGGTAGCCTCTGCTCCTGCTATACGGGAAGAAGAAAACCTCGCTGCTTTCGCTAGACCCCATGCTCATCGCTCCTTTCATGTGCCTTTGTAACGCTCACTCGACAGGCGCTTACACCCCGGACCTTGCGGACCGTGTGACTCTCACTGAATAGCTCTTATCCATTCATATGCTGTCCGGTTCAGAGGAGATTCCTGGCCTTCAGGCTCAAGTGGCTGTTATCGCAGACAATGATATGGTCAAGCACCTCGATTCCGATGATCTCACCGGCCTTGACCAGACGTCCGGTAAGCTCGATGTCCTCCCTGGAGGGCTCTGGGTCACCGGACGGATGATTGTGGGCGAAGATGACCGAGGAGGCAGAAGAGGAGATCGCTTCCCTGAAGACCTCTCTGGGGTGAACAACGCTGGTATCCAGGCTGCCTACCGAAACAGAACACACGCGTATCAGCCTGTTCCTGGTATCCAGGCAGAGCAGCAAGAAGTGCTCCTTCCTCTTGCCTCGCAGCCGGCTTCTAACCACGGCAGCGACGTCCTCTGGCGACTTCATGATCGGCCTGGGCTTGTCACCCTGGTCGCCGTCCAGTCTCCTACAGAGCTCAAGCGCAGCCTTGATCTGGGCTGCCTTCGCCAGTCCTATCCCCTTAACCTCGCTCAACTCCTCAATGGAGGCATCTGCGACGCCCCTGAGACTACCGAACCGACTTATGAGCTTCTGGCTGATCACCATAACGGATTCACCCTTCGTCCCTCGACCGAGGATCAAAGCCAGAACCTCCTGTGCAGAGAGTGCCTCGCCTCCCAGCTTGAGAAGCCTCTCCCTGGGACGTTCGCTGAGAGGCAGATCGTGAACGGTGAAGGAATCCTTCAAAGTGAACGCTCCTCCGGCACTCCTGGAGTGGACCCGCGCCGAATCCGTCTGGTCAGGAGTATTATGGCTGCTATCACCAGCACTCCAGCTAGTACTGCTGAGAGAGAAATCACCGCAGCAACAGGCCTCTCGTCTTCAGTGGAGAATGTGGTGTTACCCAGCGTTGCCCTCCAGTTGGCATCAAGCCCGTCTATGTCGAAACCGTAGACCTCGATCAGGGCTTCGTCGTAGGTTGCTCCCTCCTTCAGAACGGCAAGCAGGTCCGGCATCCTGTCTTCCCCGTAGTCATCCAGCAGATAGGCGACAAGGCTATAGCTCTGGGCGTAGGAAAGATAGGCCAGGTCGGCCACCGCGGAAAACGGGCTACACAGGCTGCGGACGGATATCAGATTACCTTCAGCGACAGCCTTGGCGAGGCGGGAGCGGAAGTGGGGCTCCAGTTCGCCCTCGTTGTACATGGCGAGTCCTTCGTCAAGCCAGATGGGAAGCCGCCCGTAGGGACTAT
>JBLRXG010000100.1:0-4575 GCA_047920855.1 Dehalococcoidia bacterium
TAGATATCACAATCTTCTTCATGGACATCAGAACCCATGGCAAGGATTTCGACAAGTACTACGAGCGAGCCAAGAAGGAGAGCGGTATCCGTTTCGTGCGGTCGAAGGTCTACAGCGTTGACGGTGCCGACAGCCCCGGAGACCTGACAGTGAAGTTCGCCACCGAGGACGGCGCAGTCATGACTGAGCAGTTCAGCATGGTTGTTCTTTCCGCCGGTTTCCAGTCTTCGCCGGCCCTGATTGAACTGGCCAAGAAGAGTGGTGTTCAGTTGAACCCTCACGGGTTCTGCCAGACGAGGCCGTTTCTGCCGACGCAGACCTCACAGCCCGGAATATTCGTCTGCGGGGCTTTCTCATCACCGAAGGATATTCCCGAGACGGTCGTGCAGGCAAGCGGGGCCGCCGGGGAGATATCTGCCATGCTCGCTCCCGCGAGGGGGACTTTGACCAGAAAGAAGGAATACCCTCCCGAAAGAGACGTGAGAGGAGAGCAACCGAGGATCGGGGTCTTTGTGTGTCACTGCGGAGTCAACATCGGCGGATATGTCGACGTGCCTGACGTATCTCAATATGCCGCGACCCTGCCTAATGTGGCATATGCCGAGAGGAATCTCTTCACCTGTTCCCAGGATACTCAGGAGAAGATCAAGAAGGTCATCGATGAGTACAGGCTGAACCGTGTTGTGGTAGCATCCTGTACCCCGAGAACTCACGAGCCGATGTTCCGGGAAACCATCAGGGAGGCCGGCCTCAACCCCTATCTCTTTGAAATGGCCAACATACGGGACCAGTGTTCCTGGGTGCACATGCATGAACAGGACCAGGCGACCGACAAGGCAAGGGACCTCGTGAGAATGGCGGTCGCCAAGGCAGCGCTGATAGAACCGTTGAAGCCTGTGTCCCTGCCCGTCAACCGTCGCGCATTGGTTATCGGCGCCGGTGTGGCGGGAATGACCAGTGCCGTCACTCTAGCCGACCAGGGATTCGAGGTAGATCTGATAGAGCGCAGCAACTCCCTGGGTGGAGTGGCTAGAAGGATACACTTCAACCTTGATGGTGAGGATGTTCAGCAGTATCTGGCGCAGCTTATCGATACGGTGCAAGAGCATCCCAAGATCAGGGTGTATACCGACACGTGGATAGTGGACGTCCACGGATATGTGGGCAACTTCACAACGGAGGTGATGAGATACCGGGGCAGGGTCGTGGAGAAATTGGAGCATGGGGCCGCCATAATCGCAATAGGAGGAGACGAGTACAGGCCCGATGAGTATCTGTACGGGAGAGACCCGAGGGTTTTGACTCAACTCGAACTCGAGGAGGAAACGCTCAAGGGAACGCCCGATATCGTCAACTGCGACAACCTGGTGATGATCCAGTGTGTAGGATGCCGTGATGATAACCGCCCCTACTGCTCCAGGGTCTGTTGTAACAGAGCGATCAACAATGCCTTGAGACTCAAGAAGATAAGGCAGGAGATGAATATCTACATCCTCTACAGAGACGTGCGAACGTACGGATTCAACGAGAGGTTCTATGAGGAAGCAAGGGAGAAGGGAGTTATCTTCCTGCGTTACGACCTGGAACGCAAGCCTCGCGTAACTCAGAAGAGACAGGACAGCAGGTTCCTGCTTGGCGTGGAGGCCCACGATCCTATTCTGGGCCAGGATGTAGTCATCGATGCCGACATAGTGGCACTCAGTGCGGCTGTGGTTCCCTCACCTGAAGCCAACGAGCTTGCCATGCTCTACAAAGTCCCGCTGAACCAGGACGGTTTCTTTCTGGAGGCCCACGTCAAGCTACGCCCTGTCGATTTCGCCACCGATGGGGTCTTCGTCTGCGGACTGGCCCACGCGCCCAAGTCCATTGACGAGAGCATTGCCCAGGCGAAAGCCGCTGCGTCGCGTGCCTCCATCGTGCTGACCAGAGACTTTGTTATCGGAGAGGGGATCGTTGCTTCGGTGAACGAACGGATCTGCACCGGTTGCGGCATATGCGAGGCTATGTGTCCTTATAGCGCAGTGGCTGTAAACCGGGAGAAGGGAGTCTCCGAGGTTAACGAGGCACTCTGCAAGGGCTGCGGCACCTGCTGCGCATCCTGCCCCTCCGGCGCCGCTCAACAGCGAGGGTTCACCAGGGAGGAGATCTCAGCAGCGATCAGCGCCGCCCTGATAGGAGTATGAAGATGGATAGCTTCGAGCCGAGGATCATCGGATTCTGCTGCAACTGGTGTGCCTATGCCGGGGCTGATCTGGCCGGCATAAGCCGGCTTCAGTATCCCCCGAATCTGAGGATGATCAGGCTAATGTGTTCAGGGGCAGTGGATCCGGTGTATATCCTGCACGCCTTCCGGCTGGGCGCCGACGGTGTCTTCGTAGGGGGATGTCATCCCCGAGACTGTCACTATCTGGAGGGCAACTACAAGACACTGAGGAGGGTTATGCTCCTGAAGCGGCTTCTGGCGCATGTAGGAATCGAGTCGGAGCGACTGAGGCTGGAGTGGGTGTCGGCTGCCGAGGGGCAGAGATTCGCTCAGGTGATCACGGACTTCATCTCCGAGGTGAAGGGGCTGGGACCGAGCCCGCTCAGGGAGAAGGCAGCGGCGACTGAAGGCACGCCGGAGACCAGTCCAACATCTTAGCCACGGTTGCACAACGGGACGTCACGCCCGGGTTCCATCCATACCCTCTCTTGCTGCGATCTGCCCTGCTCTGACCAGGTCGGCCTTGCTGTTCACATTGAAGAAGCTGAGATGCCCGGGATCAAACCGGTCTACTTCAGCCTCTCCAACGTATCTCACCTTAACCATGCTGAAGAGCCTGTTGATCCTGAGCTCGTCAAGGTCTAGCAGTTCCTGAATGGCAGATATGCAGCTCGTCGAGTACACGGCGCAGAGTGGTTCTACCTTGTCCTCGATACGTGGAACGACGGCATCGAAGGCAGAGGATATCTGCGACATGTATCTAACGAGGTCGGTATCAAGAAAAGGCATGTCACAGCCAACAACGACGGCCCGCTGACTGGTTGAAGCCGCCAGGCCTGAGTAGAGGCCCACCAGCGGGCCCCGCCCGGCGTAGACATCGGATACAGTCTTGACCGTCACCGGCGAGGAACACGGCATCGGCTCGCCACCGGCTGTCACTATTACGATCTCTTTGCTCAACACACTAAGGCGGTCGACTACGCGCTGGATGAGGCTCTTGCCATCAAGCACCTGGAGGGCCTTGTTACGGCCGAGCCTTGAGCTCTTGCCACCGGCGAGGATGATAGAGGTCATATTACGGGCTCAGCATTCGGCGCTACGCTATCATACAGGGTAGCCCGAGGCAACCCCGAACGGCTTGCCTAACAGATTCCTCTCAACTAGAATAGCACACTGGAGCAGGAAGAGAAGCGTCGCCGTTCCGGCGCTTTCTCTGCCCTTATCGCCAGTCGATTTGCTGATCGGAATCACTGTTACGCTCACGGCATATGAAAATCCTCGGCATAGAAACATCCTGCGATGAGACCGCTGCCGCCATTGTGGAGCACGGGAGCAGGATCATCTCCAACGTGGTCGCTTCACAGATCGACATCCATGCTCGGTACGGCGGCGTTGTCCCCGAGGTGGCCTCGAGGCAGCATCTGCTCACCATAGTCCCGGTCATCAGAGAGGCCATGACTGGAGGGGACTGGAATGACATTGACGGTATAGCCGTTACCTGTGGGCCGGGGCTGGCTGGTTCTCTTCTGGTAGGCGTCAACGCGGCCAAGGCGATCGCGCTGGCTACAGGACTGCCCATCGTCGGCGTTAACCATCTTGAGGCACATGTGTACGCCAACTGGCTGGATTGTTCCTCCGCTTCCGGTCAAGCGATCGATGTGAGATTTCCCTGCCTCTGCCTGATCGTGTCCGGCGGCCATAGCGATCTTCTGTTGATGGAAGGACACGGGAGGTTCCGGGCTCTGGGTAGAACTCGTGACGATGCCGCTGGCGAAGCCTTCGACAAGGCAGCCAGAATCCTGGGTCTGGGTTACCCCGGGGGACCCGCCATCGAAAAGGCAGCCGGTTCTGGAACTCCCTGCATACCTCTGCCCCGGGCCTGGCTCAATGGCAATCATGACTTCAGCTTTAGCGGGCTGAAGACCGCCATGTGGCATCTTGTGCACAGAGGAGAGGTCTCAGTGGCCGACGCCGCGGCAAGCTTCCAGTTAGCGATAACCGATGTCCTTGTTGCCAAGACAATCGAGGCGGCGAAGCAGTCAAATGTGGAGCAGATCCTAATCAGCGGCGGAGTGGCGGCCAACAGAACCATAACACAGCGTTTCATTGCCGACTCGCCTGTTCCGGTGCTGGTTCCTCCGCCGCATCTGTGCACGGATAACGCCGCCATGGTGGCTGCCTGCGGATACCATAACCTGACTGCCGGAAAGACGAGTGACTACGACCTCGATGTAGTGCCCGGGCTCAGTCTTGGCTGAACCGCACTGTCGCTGGGGATCAATACAACGTGACTGCCGTGTTGCGTCAAAACAAAGTGTTACCAAAGTGCTCCTTGTTGCATCATAATACCGGTTACCGAGTTGATTCTTTCC
>JBLRXG010000101.1:0-840 GCA_047920855.1 Dehalococcoidia bacterium
CGTTCGGCCAGTCGACGTATCAGCTCGGCTGGGCAGTCCTCTTTCGCCTCTTCCACCCCAGCGCCTGGAGCAGGTCTCCTATCGCGGCCTCGCTATGAATGGGATGACGGAGACTGAGGTCCGGGTTGACCCGATAACGGTTACGCCGGCCCTCCCTCTTCTTGGTGATATATCCGGCCTCGAGGAGGTCGGCGATTATCTTCCGCGTGGCCCTCTCTGTAATGCCTACAGCATCAGCCAGGTCGCGGGCGGTTATCCGCGGATGGCGGGCCATGTAGCTCAGCACCAAGCCGTGATTGGTGAGAAATGTCCACTCCGGCATAGTTCACCTCCTTCTCGCGAAATTTTCTGAGAATCCTGCCCGAAAAGTATTGACAAACTCCTTACAGGGAGTATAATGGCATTATACATGCTAAGTAGTTCAGCATTCAAAGAGCATGAATTATACATGGTGTGCGTATGTTCATGGTCTCTCATAATAGCATGTTCGTCGGAATATTGGAAGACATCTGCTCTAGATATTCACTAAAAGGAGGTGATCTACAATGCAGAAGAAACCCGCTCCCAAGCCGGCCGGAAAGCCCGCTCCCAAACCTGCTCCCAAGAAGTAAGTAAGCCGTCGTCCACGGCTTCAGGGGTGGGAGGGCAATCCTCCCACCCCTGATATGTTAAGTGAGCATGCCTCCATCTGTTTAGAGGCATGCCTAAGCCATCCATGACAATGCCAAGAGATGCGTCCACGCAGGCAATTTCATGACCCGCAGGCTACTCCTCAGTATCCTCCGGTTTGATCACCAGGATCGGCAGGCCTGACTCCCTGAGCACGTGATCGGCGACGCT
>JBLRXG010000101.1:850-4497 GCA_047920855.1 Dehalococcoidia bacterium
CGTGATATTCACGGAAGGGCGTTGAGCCTCCGGGATAGCGGATCTTGCCTGTGGTCCTATCCGCCGGCCTTCTCTCCGGGCTTCTATTCGGCGTGCTTCCCGGCCTGATCTTCAGCAGTCTGTTTTCCGGCCTGTGCCTCGTCCGGCCGGGTGAGATGGAGATGGTCTCTGAACCCTTGACGCCTGGCCACTATCTTCTCGCCACAATGCGGACAGGGCAGCTCGTTGGGCTGACTGGCATAGAAACCGATGCCGACTAGTCCCACTACTATCAGGAGCAGCCCGAGGGCAAACGGTATCCACCAGATGTCATCCATGAACCCCGGAGTGCGGCTGAAATGCCCCATCAGCGTTAGGGCAATCCCCAGGATGATGATCCCCACGGTCTGCGTGATCTGACTAACTCTATCGGACATTGTCTATCCCCCTTTGCACTTGATGATGGCCATGCTGAACCTGTTCAGCAATATGGTACTACTTTGGGAGCATCGTTGCCAAGCCCGCCCAGCCGATCTGAGGATCATCACTATCTGTCTGACGAATGCGAGGGTACAGCCATCCCGACGACGGACAGGCATGTGGTGGGGGCAATGCCAGCGATGCTGAATGATGCGCCCGATGCTCAGTGAGGACGAGGATCCGAAATCAAACCATTCCTATAGGGTCGACATCGACGATCCAACCGCGTGGTAGGGTGACCCCGGATAGCAGGGGTACTGGGTCGGGGCTGCGGAGGAAAAGCTGCCAGCGGTATCTGCCCCGGGTACGCAGGGCAAAGGCGGGAACAGGGCCGATAACGCTGAAGTCAGCCACATTGTCTCTGGCTCCTACGTCAACAAGCAGTCGGTGTAACCTCTCTGCTTCGCGACGGCATGCATCCTCGTTGATGTGGCTGTAGACCAGGCGGACCAGCCGGCTGAACGGAGGATAGCGGTATCGCTGTCGGTATTCGGTCTCCTTGCGGTAGAAGCCCACATAGTCATGCCGGGCAGCGGCCTGGATCACGTAGTTGTCGGGTGAATACGTCTGGATGATCACCTTCCCTGCTCTGACCCCGCGTCCGGCCCTGCCGGCTACCTGGCACAAGAGCTGAAACGTATGCTCACCGCTGCGGAAATCGGGGAAGTTGAGGCCGGTATCGGCACTGATTATCCCTGCCAGGGTCACCTCGGGTAGATCGAGTCCCTTGGCTATCATCTGGGTGCCGATGAGCACGTCTGCATTATGGTCACGGAAGTCGGCCAGCAGTTCCTCGTGAGCATGTCTCCTGGTGATCGCATCTCTATCCCATCGGAGCAGTCTGGCCTCGGGGAAGAAGCGGCCGACTTCCTCCGCCACTCGCTGTGTACCGATGCCCAAGAACGTGAGATGGCGCCGATAACAGCGTGGGCAGGTCTGGGCCACCGCGACAGAATAGCGACAGCGATGGCATATCAGCTTCTTCTGAACGGAATGGTGGGTCAGAGCGATGGAACAGCGGGGGCAGCGGAAGACGAAGCCGCAGCTGCGGCACCGGACAAAAGTGGCGGTGCCGCGACGGTTCAGAAACAGGATCGCCTGCTCCCCATTAGCCAGGGTTTCCTGCATGGCAGACATCAGCGGGCGGCTAAGAGGGCTTGTGTGTCCAGCTTTGAGTTCCTCGCGCATGTCGACTATGTCGACCGTCGGAAGGGGAGAATGACCGCCCGGGGTAATGCGGTCCCTCAGCTCTACAAGGTGATATTCGCCCTGTTGCGCCTTGTAGAAACTACCGATATCTGGCGTAGCACTGCCCAGGATGATGGCGGCACCGCTTAGTTGAGCCAACCTGATGGCGACATCCCGAGCGTGATAGTGGGGTGACTTGTCTTCTTGTTTGTATGTCCATTCGTGTTCTTCATCGATGATGATGAGACCCAGATCGGGCAGCGGAGCGAACAGGGCGCTCCTTGCTCCTATGACGACGTCGCAGTTGCCCTCTGCTATCCACTGCCATTCGTCGAACTGCTCTCCCGGTGAAAGCCCGCTGTGCAGCAATCCCACGCGCCCGGGGAAACGACCGGCGAACCTCTCCACCGTCTGCCTGGCCAGGGCGATTTCCGGGACAAGACATATGCCGCGTCTGCCGCTGGCCACAACATCAGCCAGGATCCTAAGATAGACCTCGGTCTTGCCGCTGCCGGTTACGCCGAATAGCAGGAAGGCCGGCGCCCGGCCGGACGCCCGGCCTTCCGTGGCGATGGCTTCAGCAATCGATTGGCAAACAACCTCTTGAGATCGTGTCAGGAGCGGAGCCATGGCCGCCGGCAGGGTCAAGCGGGATAGAGGGTTGCGCCTTGTTCTGATCCTTTCGATGCTTACCAGGTCGCGGCTTTCCAGTGCCTTGATCGTGGCAAGGGAACAGGCTAGGTGTTTCCTGAGATCCTCGACCGAGACGGGTTGGGTTCGCCCGGCCAGGAAGTCAAGAACCTCTGCCTGTCTGTAGGCTCTTGACTTAAGGAGGCGGACCCTTTCCGCGGAAAGGAATGCGTCGCACCTTGCCCGGTCCGTCAACTTGACATAAGGCACAGTCCTGGGACCTATCCTGGCCTTCTGCAGTTCTTGGTTTCTTGTGACCAGCCCGGCGTCCAGTAGCTGGTCTGTGATCTGCCTGATTTTCGCCTTGCCGAGTCTCTTCTCCAATGTGGTGGAACTTGTCCTCCCCTGTTCTTCCAGGATCTTCATGAACTGCCTTTGCTCGGGAGTGAGAGATGCCGTGTCTGTGTGCCGGGCCATCGGTGCGATGTAGGTGATAGTCTTTCTCTCAAATCCGGGCGGCAGCATCAGCGCAAGGGAATCGAAAAGGGGAGACAGATACCGGTCGCTTATCCACCGGGCAAGCCGGATCTGCAGAGGAGAGAGGACCGGGTCGTCCGTAACCAGACCCGCCATTTCCCTGGTTGTGTCGACCGGGGAGCGGTCGGCCAACTCAACGACGATGCCCTGTGCTGTTCTCGGGCCGAAGGGTACCCACACCGCGTGGCCGATGTCAACCTCCAGGCGTGCCGGGACTGCATAGCTGAAGGTCTGCCCGCGCTGCAATCGTGGCGAGTTGACTGCCACCTCGGCGTATCTCATTCAGAGGGCTGTGCTTCTTCTTGAGGCACGGCCTGCTCGGCTACCTTTTCTCTTCTCTCCTTGAGTCGAGCCCGCTTGGCGCTGAGCCTGCGCATATAGTAGAGCTTGGCTCGGCGCACGTGTCCATGCCTGAGCACCTCGACATTCTGCACCGAAGGAGACTGGAAGGGGAAGGTGCGCTCAACTCCGATGCCGTAAGACACCCGCCTCACGGTGAAGCTGCCGCCATCGACGCCCTTCCTGATACAGATCACCATGCCCTGAAAGTTCTGTACTCTCTCCTTATCCCCTTCCACGGTCTTCAGGCTGAGCCTGACCGTGTCGCCGGGGGAGAGTTGGGGGATATTGGGGTTTATCTCTGGTCTTACGAATTCTCTGACATCCATTTCCTTTCCTCATCGCAAAGACTGACTTTGTTAAGAAGATCAGGACGACGCTTCGCCGTTCGCAGGATAGCCTGGTGGCGTCGCCACTGAGCAATCTCACCGTGATTTCCCGATATCAGAATCGAGGGCACCGACCAATCACGGTACGTCTGGGGCCTGGTGTAC
>JBLRXG010000102.1:0-4485 GCA_047920855.1 Dehalococcoidia bacterium
CGGTCCTAAGGTAGCGAAATCCCTTGTCGGGTAAGTTCCGACCTGCACGAAAGGTTTAACGATCTGGGCGCTGTCTCAACGAGGGACTCGGTGAAATTGAATTGGGGGTGCAGATGCCCTCTACCCGCGACAGGACAAAAAGACCCTAGCAGCTTTACTATAGCTTGGCACTGAGCTTAGGCTAAGCATGTGTAGGATAGGTGGGAGGCTAGGAAGCTGGGGCGTCAGCCTCGGTGGAGCCAACGGTGAAATACCACTCTTGTTTAGTTTTGGTTCTAACCCCGATTACATCGGGGGACAATGTCTGGTGGGTAGTTTGACTGGGGCGGTTGCCTCCTAAAAGGTAACGGAGGCGTCCAAAGGTTCCCTCAGCACGAATGGAAACCGTGTTTAGAGCGCATTGGCATAAGGGAGCTTGACTGTGAGACATACAAGTCGATCAGGGACGAAAGTCGGGCAAAGTGATCCTACGGTTCCGTGTGGAAGGACCGTGGCTTAACGGATAAAAGCTACGCTAGGGATAACAGGCTTATCTTGCCCAAGAGTTCACATCGACGGCAAGGTTTGGCACCTCGATGTCGGCTCGTCGCATCCTGGGGCCGAAGAAGGTCCCAAGGGTTGGGCTGTTCGCCCATTAAAGCGGCACGCGAGCTGGGTTCAGACCGTCGTGAGACAGGTCGGTCTCTATCCGTCGTGGGCGCCGGAGATTTGAGGGGAGCTCTCCTTAGTACGAGAGGATTAGGAGGGACAGACCTCTGGTGTGCCAGTTGTTCCGCCAGGAGCAGTGCTGGGTAGCTATGTCTGGTTGGGATAAGCGCTGAAAGCATCTAAGCGCGAAGCCCACCCCAAGATGAGATCTCCCACTGGGTTAACCAGGTAAGGCCGCAGGTAGACTACCTGCTTGATAGGCAGCATGTGTAAGCAGAGCAATCTGTTGAGCTAAGCTGTACTAATGGCCGAGGCCTTGACCCACACCAGGCCGAGCACAAAACCCTCCACAGGAGTCCAGGACTCCCGTGGATGTTCGACGCGGGGTAGAGCAGTGGTAGCTCGTCGGGCTCATAACCCGGAGGTCGTTGGTTCAAATCCAACCCCCGCCACCAAGAAACCAATCAGGGGCAGGACAGAGTCGTCCTGCCCCTTCCCTTTAGGCCGGCGCAGATCGTTATCGATGAGGCAAGCAGCCCATTCCTATCCACGGCTACCATCATATTGCCGCTTGTAGCCTCGCATGGTATCATGCGGACATGACACGCCCGCGCGGAACGCCCTCCCTATCACGCCAGTCAGTAGTCGTTGTCCATCATCACAGGCTTATCGGCGAAGCGATTGCCGGAATCCTGGACGGCGCCGGGTTCCATGTAATGGCTCAGGCCGACACCGAGAGGGGCCTGTTGCGGCTGGCTGTCCAGAACAAGCCCGATATCGCACTTATCGACTGCGACGTTCCGGGGGTCGCCCCTGATACTATCCACGCACTCATCGATAAGCTGCCACACCTGGCTGTCGTCATGCTGACGCACCCTCAGTCAACAGAAGCACTGCTGCCAATCCTACAGGCAGGAGCTAGAGGCTACCTCTCGGTGAACCTCTCTTCTCAGGAGTTCGTGGGGTCTCTACGTATGCTTGCCAGGGGCGACATCGTCGTCTCGCAGGAGATGGCCGACGGTATGAAGACGGAACTGGCCGACCAGGCCTCGAAGAGCAAGGATGATGTGAGCGGCCGTGAGCGCGAAGTGCTGCAGCTGATCTGCGAGGGTGCCACTAATCGCGAAATCGCTGAGAGGCTCATCGTATCGGAGCACACTGTCAAGGTGCATCTGCGAAACATCCTGAATAAGCTGAATCTCCGTAACCGCCAGCAGGTCGCTGCCTATGCGGTGCAGGAGGGACTGGTGACCGAAATCAAGTCTGAGGATCTACCGGACTCTGCCCCCTGAGCACCGCTCACCCACTCAACCGCCCAAAGGATTACGGTCGATACTCCATCCGGTCGCCAAGTTTTGGCCACATGGGCGATGTGCCGGGTTGCTGCGGATGGTAGGCTTGCCCCATATCACGCGTCGTGCCCGGATCTCCGCCAGAGGAGTGACGGCACAGATGGCGCAAAGGAGGCAGCGATGATCGAAGTTAGTGAACTGGCGGCGTATGCACTGGTACAGAGCCTTGAGGCAAGCGGCGTGGAGCCCGAAAAGGGGTTCCGTCTGACGAAGCAGGAGGACATGTATGCGCTGGAGATCGACACCCCCGGCGATGACGACCTGGTAATAAGGCACGAAGGAGCCATCGCGCTCATAGTCGACGAGAAGACCGGAGACGAAGTGGGCGACGTACTCATCGACGTGGAAGACAGGCCGGAGGGACCCCAGTTGATGATGCGCGGCAAGCCCTCACAATGATGGAAACGGCGTGGTGCAGACCGAAGAACCTCAATCGAGCAGGTAGCTGTGGATCGGCGCAACCGGTCACGCCTTGCAGATAACGCCTTACAGCATGACCCCGCTGAAAGATAGCGCCGCCAGGGTTCTTGCGGTAGAATGGATAGCGAGAATGGATATCAAACCAGGAGTCCCCGTGTTCGATAAGAACGGCAAGGAACTCGGCTCAGTGACACACCTGGCACGCGACGGCTGGAGCGGTGAGGTCAAGAAGTTCATAATCACCACGCCCGACAAGGACCTCTTCTTCTCGGTTGATGACGTGGCCGAGGCAACGGACACAGTGATAAGACTAAACGTTGCCCTCGAGGAATGAGCCCGGAGAACCCTTCTCCCCAGGCACCCCCGGACTACGAGGGAGGCCAACCACGCTTCAAAGATGCTTGCCGGTGAAGCAGTTCACGGCTCACCGGCTCGGTAACCATAGGCCACCCACGCACTATGCCGATGCCCTGCTTCTCGTGCTATGCCGTTGTGGTTGCCGTGAAACGCCCCTTCCGCTATCTAACACAGGCCTAGAGTAATCAAAGCCTTCGAGTGTCCGCCTCTCCAGGGGCGAACCAAGTAGTTTCTCCAGCGCGTTTATCTTGTCGGCATCGGCACCCGTAACAAAGGTAATCGCATCGCCGTCCTTATTCACTCTTCCCGTACGGCCAATCCGGTGGATATAATCATCCGTGGTCTCAGGCATGTCGTAGTTGATGACATGGGAGATGCTGAGAACATCGATACCGCGGGCCGCGATATCGGTCGCCACCAGGATCTTTATCGAGCCTCTGCGGAAACCGTCGAGTGCGGCCTGACGTCGGTTCTGCGCGAGGTCGCCCTGCAGGGAAGCCACCCTGTGACCGGCTCCTGCCAGTTGTTGAGCCACGCGCTCTGCCCTGTGTTTGGTCCGGGTAAAGACAAGCACTGAGTCCGTCCTGGTTCTCCTGAGGACCTCCTTCAGCAGGTTCGTTTTCAGATGCTGCTGCACGGGGTACAGAGCATGTGACACCGTTTCCGCAGGCAGTTGTCTATCTACCTGCACCGTGGCAGGGTCATGCAGGATTTCTCGGACCAGGCGCCGGATATCCTCGGGCATTGTTGCTGAGAAGAGCAGGGTCTGGTACCTGTGCAAAATGCATCTGAGAATGTTACGCACATCGGGCAGAAAGCCCATATCGAACATGCGGTCGGCCTCATCGATCACTAGCACCTCGAGTTCGGACAGACTGATAGTCCCCTTCCACAGGTGATCTAGCAAGCGGCCCGGACAAGCCGCAACGATATCCACGCCCCTGCTCAGTCCACGCACCTGCTGCTCCATACTCACACCGCCGTAGACCGCGATACCATGCAGTCCTGTCCTGGCTCCCAGGCTGTTCACCACCTCGCAGGTCTGCTCGGCCAACTCGCGTGTCGGCGATATGATGAGAGCCCGAAGACATCCGTGACGACCCTGTCGCAGATGCTCCAGGATAGGCAACACGAAGGCTGCGGTCTTACCTGTGCCCGTCTGTGCCAGTCCGACGACATCACGCCCCTGCATTATCAGCGGGATAGCTCGGGTTTGAACCGGTGTCGGTTCCAGATAACCGAGCGCCCGTATACCGGCCATGATGCTCGGATGAAAGCTAAACTGCTCAAAATCCATTAGACTCCTTTGACATGTTGCCCACCATGCGGGCAACAGATAAACCTAGTATCTTCCTCGTCCTCCGCCGGTCCGACCGCCTCTGCCGCTACCGTAAGACCGACCACCCCTATCGCCAGAAGGAGGACGCGCCGCATTCACGTCCAGCGCGTGATCCCTTAGTGTCTTACCGTTGAGGCCGGAGATCGCCGCCTGCCCTGCAGACACCGATGCCATTTCAACAAAACCGAATCCCTTGGGTATGCCGGTGTACCTGTCTGTCACGATGCTCACAGACGTCACCTCTCCAAAACTCCCGAATTCCTGACGCAATTCCTCTTCAGTCACCCTATAGGGCAAATTGCCTACATATATCTTCAAATCGCTCTCTCCTCCTGTTCAGCATCTGAACCTCTGGTCGACGGTCTGCCC
>JBLRXG010000103.1:0-4454 GCA_047920855.1 Dehalococcoidia bacterium
GGTCTATGATCTGGGCACCAGCACGGTCGTGGGCAAGCTCTTCAGCCTGCTGGACGGAAGCGAGGTCGCGGTCAGTTCGTGCCTCAACAGTCAGAAGCGTCACGGTTCGGACGTCATCAGCCGCCTGCAGTATTGCCAGGAGCACCCAAGGGGCATGAGAAGACTACAGTCTCTAATGCTGAAGGATCTGAACCAGCTCACGGCGAACCTGCTCTCCATCGCGGGAATCGAGCCGGATGAAGTCTTCGTCGCCGTAGCGGCGGGTAACACTACGATGCAGCATCTTCTTCTCGGCCTGTCCCCCGTGGGTATCGCTCAGGCCCCCTTCTCTCCCGTCGTAACCGATGGCCTGGTCGTGAGCGCGGCCGCCACCGGTCTCAAACTAAACCCCTCAGCACTGCTTTATACCATGCCCATGAAATCCGGCTATATCGGGGGTGACCTGCTTAGCTTCATCATGACCTCCGGGGTTGCCGAACAGAAGGACGAGATCATACTGGGGCTCGACCTGGGCACCAATGGTGAGGTTTTCCTCGGCAATGGTGAGCGGCTGCTGACCTGTTCGGCCGCAGCAGGTCCTGCCCTCGAAGGGGCGAGAATCAGCCACGGGATGATCGCCAGGGCCGGAGCTATCGAGGGCGCTAGCTTCGAGAACGGGGAAATCCAGTACAGGGTGATTGGTAACGTCAAGCCGGAAGGGATCTGCGGAAGCGGACTCGTCGACCTGGTTGCGGTGCTGCTTGACTGCGGCATCATTGACGAAGATGGGCTGATCCACCCTTCCCGGCAGAAGAGGGCCCGAGACCTGAACACACGCGTGATTGCACGTGCGGGAGTCAAGGCCTTTCTGGTCGCCTCCGCCGAGGAAAGCTCTCTTAACAAGCCCATATACCTTACACAGAAGGACGTTCGGGAATTTCAACTCGCCAAGGGAGCCATCGCTGCGGGCATCAAAACCCTCATGGACGAGCTTCACATCGGAGTGGAGGATATTGGCCGTGTATACCTTGCGGGAGCACTGGGCAACTACGTTGACACACATAGCGCCATGCAGACCGGCCTGATACCGGGAGTCAGCCCCGAGATCGTCAAGTCCCTGGGCAACGCCGCAAGCACGGGAGCCTCGCTGGTTCTGCTGGTCAAGCAGTACTGGCATACGGCCGCCGAGCTAGTCCGGCTGATCGAACATATCGAGCTCTCGTGGCGTTTCGACTTCAACCAGTATTTCATCGAACACATGAGCTTTGCTCAAATAGACGGCTGGTCACGGCCAGCACGGAGGAATGCCTGAAGTCGCTGATAATCCGATGCGGTATCGGCCAAAGCGAGACCAAATCCCGACAAAGGTGTATAATAGCGGTCGAATGACCAGGGTTGACATATACCGGGGCTGGTGCAAGAGATGCGGCATATGCATCGCCTTCTGTCCAAAGCATGTCCTGGAAGCCGATCAAGAATCCTTCCCCACTGTAACTAACCTGGAGCAATGCTCGGGCTGCAAGTTATGCGAGATGAGATGCCCGGATTTTGCCATAGTAGTAACCAAAGATGAAAAGGGCAAAGCAAGAGGAAAGGCAAAACCAGGTTCTTCTGCAAGGTAACGAGGCGTGCGTCAAGGGCGCCCTCCTTGCCGGCTGCCGGTTCTATGCCGGCTATCCCATTACCCCCGCCACTGAGATAACCGAGGTCATGGCAAAGGACATGCCCACAACCGGGGGGGTCTTCATCCAGATGGAAGATGAGATCGCAAGCATGGGTGCTGTCATCGGTGCCTCCCTCGCCGGAGCCAAGAGCATGACTGCCACAAGCGGGCCGGGCTTCTCGTTGATGCAGGAGCACATCGGGTATGCCTGCATGGCTGAGGTCCCCTGCGTGATCGTCGACGTTATGCGCGCGGGACCGAGCACAGGCCTTCCCACTCAGCCATCGCAAGGGGACGTCATGCAGGCACGGTGGGGAACTCATGGCGACCACTCCATAATAGTCGTGTGCCCCTCATCCGTCTATGAATTCTTCGACCTCACGATCCAGGCCTTCAACCTGTCGGAGAGATACCGCACGCCGGTGATCCTGCTGGCAGACGAGATAGTTGCCCATATGAGAGAGGGAGTTGTTCTCCCATCGCGGAAGGACATTGAGATCGAGAACAGGCCGCGACCGACCGTCCCTCCCGAGTGGCACATACCTTACGGTGACCCTGGTACCGGAGTCCCACCCATGCCTGCCTTCGGTGAAGGGTACCGCTACCATGTCACGGGTCTTCACCACGACCTGCGGGGATATCCCAGCACAAGGAAGGATGAGGTCGAGGCGTTGATGAGGCGGCTCTTCTCCAAGATATCGAATGATCTCGACCGCTTGCAGTGGTTCGACTCCTACTACACAGAGGACGCCGACATGACCGTTGTCGCCTACGGCTGTGTGGCTCGGGCCGGCATGCAGGCGGTTAGGGAAGCGCGGGCAAAGGGGCTCAAGGTAGGGCTCATCAAGCTGAAAATCCTCTGGCCGTTTATGCGCCGCACGATAACAGCTATCCTCGACAGGTCCGAGAAGGTGCTGGTTCCCGAGATGAATGTCGGCCACATCTCTCGTGAGGTGAAGAGGGTCAACCGGGGGAACTGCGAGGTGCTGACCCTGAACAAGATCGACGGAACGCCGATAACACCCGGTGAGATATTGCAGACGATAGAGGAGGCATGCCCGTGAGAGAAACCAGCCACTTCGTCCACAAGTATCTGCGATCGAGCAAGAGGTTCCCTCATATCTGGTGTGCCGGCTGTGGCATCGGTATCTTCATGCAGGCACTCGTAAGGGTTATCGATCGCCTTGGATACAGCAAGGATGAAGTAGTGTTCGTGTCGGGCATAGGGTGTTCCAGTCGGCTGCCCGTGTACGTGGATTTCAACACTCTTCACGCCACGCACGGCAGGGCTCTCACATTCGCCACGGGCGTGAAACTGGCAAACCCCAAACTCAAGGTCATCACGATAATGGGCGACGGAGATGCCGTTTCCATCGGGGGGAACCATCTTATCCACGCTGCCAGGCGGAACGTGGAGATCGCCAGCTTCATAGTCAACAACCAGGTTTACGGTATGACCGGAGGACAGTCTTCTCCCACCACAACTTACGGAACAAAGACAACCTCCGCACCGTACGGAAACCTCGAGGCCGCCTTCGACATCTCAGGACTCGTGGAAGCCGCCGGCGCGGCGTTCGTCGGCAGGACAACCGTCTACCACACTCCCTTGATGGACCGCCTCATAGAGAAGGCCCTCACCAAGAAGGGGTTCAGTATGATCGAAGTGCTGGCCCAGTGCGTCACATATTCCGGGCGCTGGCTCGGACTCAACTCTCCTGTTGACATGATGGCCTGGCAGAGGGATAACTCAGTGACCGTAGAGAAGGCAAAGGAACTCACACCGGATGAACTTGCCGGAAAAATCGTCATCGGCGTTCTCGTTGATCGAGAGAGGCCGGCTTACGATGATGAATATGCAAAACTCACCGCAGAAAAGCTCAAGGTATGAGGTAAGGATCGCCGGCTCAGGTGGACAGGGCATAATCCTGGCGGGGATAATGCTGGCCGAGGCTGCCATCCTTGACGGTAGATATGTGGCCCAGAGTCAGAACTACGGACCTGAAGCCAGGGGAGGGAACTCGATCTCAGAAGTCGTCGTGAGCGATGCCGAGATCGACTACCCTGAGGCTGTGCAGCTGGATCTTCTCGTCGCCCTCACACAGGAGGGATGCGTTAGAAACCTGCCCGCCATGAAGGAGAACGGTCTCGTTATCGTAGACTCAAGCACGGTGCGCTGGGTTCCCTGGGACAGGGTAGCCCGTCTCCCCTTTCAGCAGATAGCGAGAGACGTCGGTGAGCGCAGAGCGGTCAATATGGCGGCTCTGGGCGCCGTGGCAGCGCTCTGCCCGATCGTATCTCCCGCCTCCCTAGTCAGGGTCATGGCAAAGAGACTCCCTCCGTCGAAAGTCGAGGCGAACCGCCTGGCCTTCAACGAGGCCCTGAAGGCAACCGACAGCGTGAAAGAGGGCCTTCTCACTATCAGACCCAGGGACCAGTTCGAGCTTTGAGTCTGCCGGGCCCACCCGCGCTTGTCGGCCACACTAATCGAGGGCGATCACGATGCGCTGTATCGTTGACAGACGTTCAGAGTCGGTCTTACACGCGCGCCGGGGCTCACACCGTCGGAGAACACCTCTGAGGAACGGATTCGTTACACTACGACGGCCGTTCTCAAATCCACTTCGCAGTCAGGAGGCCAGCATTGAAGGTTGACAGACTAAGCAGGTTCGATACCATGTTCCACCCTGACACCGTAGCCGTGATAGGAGCCTCAGATCACGACGGATTCTCGCAGGCCCTCATGAGCACAAAGCTACGGAACCGCCTGTTCCTGGTCAACCCCAAGTACAGGGAACTCCACGGCAGGACATGC
>JBLRXG010000104.1:0-4448 GCA_047920855.1 Dehalococcoidia bacterium
TACCAGCCTCAGATACTTCCGTCTCTCGTCTATACTCATCCTTTCATCGCTCGGCATGGCCCTCCTCAGTAACATTTCCACATGAGTGAACCATACCACCCTGGGTAACATTTTAGGTGAGTGAATGCGTTGACTGCCAGTGGAAAGTGGAGTAGCATATCATTGTCCTACCTTATCCACCGAGACCTGATCTGACGCGGTGGGCGTGCGGTTCACGGCTTAAAGGGGGTCAGTACGGGAAGTCGGTTGCCGAACCGGAACTGCAGGCAGGGTTCTGTCAAGACACAGGTTCACGGACGGCGGCGTTCGCTGCGGTTGCCGGGTGCGAATGAGGAAGGTCGCCTGCTCCTGAGAGGGGAAGAGGGAAACTGCAAACTGACAGGATATATGCCGGCGCACGGAATTGTGGCAGCAACAAGCCTGACAACAGGAGGTGCAGATGCATTTGAGCCAAGGAAACGGACTACGCTTATGACGCAGAGAATGACAATCCAATGAACGGATTCAGTATTAGGAGGAATGAGATGACAATCAGACTATTGCAGGGATTATTGGCCCTTGTGCTGGTGCTGGGCCTGCTGCTGCCGGGATGTGCCCCGGCGGAGAGCCTGATCGAGATCCGGGCCCTGACGCTGGCAGAAGATCTTCAGAACAGGTATCCCACCATGCGTTTTGACCGGGAGACCCTCAACGAATTCATGGCGGCCTACAACAGTGCACCCACGGTCTACATCGACCACATAGTGGCCACTGGATATGCGGCATCGGGGGGGTCTCAGGACCTTCTGGGTCACCTCAACTACAACCCGGCGGAGCGTGACCAGGGCGAGTGCAGCAACTGCTGGGCATGGGCCGGCACCGGAGTTATGGAGATAGCCCTCAGTGTTCAGGAGGGCGTGTACGACCGGCTCTCGCTCCAGTACATAAACTCCTGCCAGACAGGCGTGATTGGCAAGGCATGTTGCGAATGCGGCTCGCTGAAAAACGTGGCCGACTTCTATGACCCTTCGGGTGGCACCGGAATGTGTGTCCCGTGGGCCAATTACAGCGCGCACTGGCAGTCCGGTGACGGGTCGTGCGGACCGAGTTGTGGCTCCATCTCCATCTATCCTAACTACAGCATCGGCTCGTGTACAGCTGTGACAATCCCCACTCATGGAGTCGGCCAGTCTGCGGCGATCGCCAATATCAAGAGTGTTCTCCATCACGACAGAGCGGTGTGGTTCGCTTTTCTCATGCCCACAGGCGATGACTGGCGCGACTTCGGCAACTTCTGGGACTATCAGGCGGAGACCGCGCTCTGGGACCCGGACCCTTACTGCGGCAAGACATCTGATCCCGTCGTGCAAGGCCATGCCGTGCTGTGCGTGGGTTACAATGATGACGACCCCGACCCCGATAACCACTACTGGGTCATGCTGAACAGCTGGGGAACGGCCAGCGGCGGGCGGCCCAACGGGCTGTTCCGCATGAAGATGGACATCGATTATGATTGCCGAAATTACGACCCTGACTACTATTACAGTCTCCTCTGGCAGACGCTGGACGTCGAGTTCGACCCTCTAGATTCGGGTATCGAGGGAGTGGTAACGGATCACGACACCGGCGACCCGCTGGAGGCAATCAGGCTCTTCGTTCCCGAGACCGGCTCAGAAAGATTCACCAACAAGTCAGGTTACTACCGGTTCAACCTCGAGCCGGGTGAGTATACCGTGACTGCCGGTACGTTCGGCTATTACAGTGACACCGCCACTGGCGTGGAGGTGACCGCAGGTGCTTTCACAGAACAGAACTTCGCCCTGGAGGAGATGCCCACAGGATCAATCGAAGGCACGGTCACCGCGAAGACGGGTAAACCTATTGAAGGGGTAACCATCACTGTACTGGGCACACACCTCGGTGACGTGACCGACGTGTCTGGTAATTATTCCGTAGAGGCGCCGATAGGGACTTATGACGTGCACGCCTGGCATCCCGATTATTACGAAGACGTTGTTGAGGATGTGGAGGTTGTTGAGGATGAGCCCGTCGTCTTAGATTTCGCGCTTCAGGCCAGCGGCTGGCGCTGGCTCTATCCCGCCAGTTGGCGGCCTGCGCCCCATTCAGCTATCGGCCTGGTAGATCCAGGAGTCTGGTACGGGGCCATGAGAGTCGACCTTTGCGATGATATGGGCAACCAGATCACAGCCGTAGCGTACCACGACTCCGCGAACACGAGGGGCAGATATGCACAGGTTCATGTGGCGGAGCACGTGGGGGATTTTGAGTCGGGAGCACCTGGGCCGTGGTTAGCTTCCACCGAGCTGTACTATCCGAGAGAGCGAGGCTGGGTCGAACTGGCACTGACCGCGCCTGTGCTGATAGAGGAACCTGGAATCTACTGGATAGTGGTGGAACTCGAGGATCCCGGTGCCGGTGTCTTCCCGTTCGGAGTAGTAGCACCAGTTGTCGAATTCGCCAACCTTATCACCTGGGAAGACCCCCACGATCCAGACGATTGGTACACTCTGCCGGACTTCGGCCTTGACTACAGCTGGCTGTTAGAACTCCACGTAGTGGTGAACTATGACCTCACCATCGACAGCACCGCCGGCGGTGAGGTGACCACCCCCGGCGAGGACGGTTTCACATACACAGAAGGGGAGGTAGTTGACCTTGTCGCCGTGGCTGACGAGGGCTACGAGTTCTTGGGATGGGCCGGCGATATCGACCAGATCGACGATGTTACCTCTCACGAGACGACCATCACCATGTGGGGCGACTACTCCATCACTGCTGCCTTCGTGGAGTACACGCTGACGATAGACAGCACCGAGGGTGGTTCGGTGACGGTACCCGATGAGGGTAAGTTCACCTATCTCGGGGGGACGGCAGTTCTCCTGGAAGCCGTTGCTGACGAACACTACGAGTTCGCGGAGTGGACCGGCGATGTCGACGAGATCGACGACGCCGGAGCCCTGAAGACCGCCATCACAATGTGGGGCGACTACTCCATCACCGCTGTCTTCGAGCTGCTGGACTATACTCTGACCATAGCCAGCACAGGGGCTGGTGAGGTGACCGTGCCCGGCGAGGGCCAGTTCACCTATCCGGCAGGAACGGTGGTTGCCCTCCAGGCCGTTGCCGACGAACACTGGCGATTTGTGCAGTGGACCGGCGATGTCGGCGAGGCCAGCGACTCCGAAGCGCCCGGGACGACCATCACCATGTGGGGCGACTACTCCATCACCGCCGATTTCGAACGGCTCCCCACCATTACCACCAGTGCCGCCACCGACGTCACCACCCGCTCAGCCACCCTGAGCATGGAGTTCACCATGGGAGACTACAGCCCGATCGAAGTGCGCTTCTCCTACAAGAAGTCCGCAGATGCGGATTGGTCGCACACTGAGTGGATCCCCAAGACGGAAGACGGCGCGTATAACGAGTCGATCACCGAACTCTCCTCCGGCACCCTTTATGATTTCAAAGCCACGCTTGGTTTCGGAGGCGAGGAGATCACAGGCGATACCCTTCAGTTCACGACAGACAGCGGCTGCTTCATAGCCACCGCAGCCTACGGAACCGATTCCGCAATCGAGATCAACATCCTGCGGGAGTTCAGGGACACAGTCCTCCTGCCAAACGCTCTGGGCTCAGGGTTCGTTTCCTTCTACTACCGGGCCAGCCCGCCCATAGCCAACTTCATCTCGCAGCACGAATTCATAAGGACCCTGGTCAGGGTCGGTCTCGTGGATCGGATCGTCACAATCGTCAACTGGACCCACAGTCTGTGGCCCTAGTGAGGCTGGTGCAGCCAGCGTCAGCATCGCTCGCTAGCTGAAGCGATCAGGGGGGTGTGGGGATGAATCCCCACACCCCCTCCAGCTTCTCCTTCAAGGATACCGCTCCTCCTCCGTTGACACCCTGACCCACACCGTTGGCTTGCTGGAGCAGGATCGCGGGATCGCCAGAGAGAACATATCACACTCTGGCCAGGAGCCCTTTCCGGCCGACACCGGCGGGCGCCTGTCGGCCCAGGGCCGGGCCTCCTCCAACTGCGCGGCGAGACGAAACAGCGTGGCCTCGTCGCCGAAGCGGCCGATGAACTGAGACCCGATCGGTAGATTCTGCGAGTTCCAGCAGAGAGGCACCGACATCGCCGGCTGACCGCTCATATTGCAGAGGGGAGTGAAAGGCATGAACTCGGCAGGCAATGCTACTAGCCGGCACGTCTTTCGTCAAGGCCCGTGATTTGACAAAAGCGGCTTTCGCTGCTATATTGCATTGGTTTTTTCGAGCTTTGAACCAGCAGATCGGAGGTATCCCACATGGTCATCATAGGTGAAAACATTCACGTCATCGCCCAGGCAGTCTCCAAGGCAATAAGCGAAAGGGATGCCAGGGTGATCCAGGATCTGGCAAAGGCCCAGGCCAAGGAAGGAGCGGACTACATCGACCTCAATGTC
>JBLRXG010000105.1:0-4406 GCA_047920855.1 Dehalococcoidia bacterium
GTCAGACTCGGCCTGGCCAACGCAACCCAGGCAGGCAGAGCCTACAGTGAGATAATGTCATCTGTCAGGCAGGCCTACCCCGGGGCCAGGGTTCAGGGAGTGTCCGTGCAGCAGATGGTTCCTCCGGGAGTGGAGGTGATCGTCGGCATGAGCAAGGACTCCCAGTTCGGCCCCGTGCTCATGTTCGGTCTGGGCGGCATACTGGTGGAGGTGCTGAAGGACGTCTCCTTTAGGATTGTGCCGGTCAGCAAACGAGACGCCGGGGAGATGATCAGGGAGATAAAGGGATACCCGGTACTGGAGGGTTACAGGGGCCAGAAGCCGGCCAACATCCCCGCTCTCGAGGACCTGATCGTGAAGGTGTCTGAGTTCGTGGAGAAGAACCCGCAGATCGAAGAACTCGACCTCAACCCCGTGTTCGCATATCCCGACCGGGCGGTGGCGGTCGATGCACGCATCATATTGTAGCGGGGGTTCGAGCCAGGCCGCCGCGATGATAAGGCCGAGACCCCGAATGTGATCTTACAGCGGCTTTCCGGAGGGTTCATCTTGTCTGACGATCGACTTAAGCAGTTCGAGCCCATCTTCTACCCGAAGTCGATCGCCGTCGTCGGCGCATCGGCCGACTCCATGAAGGCGGGCTCTTACTGGGTCCACACCCTGGTCTCGGCCGGTTTCCGCGGACCGATCTACCCCGTGGGCTCGCGCGGTGGCAGGATCGCGGGTTTCGACATATACCGCAACATCAGGGAGATCCCGGGCGAGGTGGACTACGTGATCGTGGCCATACCGAGGCGGTCCGTGCTAGATCTGCTGGATGACTGTGCGGCGAAGAAGATCAAGGCCATCCAGTTTTTCACTGCCGGGTTCAGCGAACTGGACACCGAGTCGGGTCGAACGCTAGAGCAGCGTATGGTTGATAAGGCCCGGCGGGGAGGCTTTCGCATCATCGGTCCCAACTGCATCGGGGTGTATTGTCCGGAGCACCGGATCTCGTTCCTGATGGGAGCCGTGGGCGAACCCGGTCGTGTGGGCTTCGTCTCACAGAGTGGAGGCATAGCAGGCAAGCTGGCGACAACCGGCATGGCCCGCGGTATAGGCTACAGCAAGGGGGTCAGCTTTGGCAACGGCATCGACCTGGACGCCAGCGACTTCCTCGAATACCTGGCAGCGGACCCTCAGACCAGCGTGATCGGCGCATATCTGGAGGGAACCAGGGATGGACGCCGGCTTTTCAACACCATGCGGGAGGTCTCGCGCGTCAAGCCCCTGGTGGTGTGGAAGGGAGGAAGAACGGAGGCGGGGGCCAGGGCCGCCAGGTCACACACCGGTTCGCTGGCCAGTTCGCCGTCGGTCTGGTCGGCCGTGCTGAGACAGGTTGGAGCCGTGGAAGTGCATAGCCTTGACGAACTGACGGACACACTCCTGCTATTTCAACACGCGGAGCACTGGCAGGGTGCCCGGGTGGGCGTGATCGGCGGCCTGGCCGACGGGGGCGGCGGAATCTCCGTCTCCGCAGGCGATGTCTGCACTGAGATCGGGCTACAGGTTCCACCCCTCTGCGATCAGACAGATCGAGCACTCAGGGAGCTTCTGGGTGAGGTGGGCAGCATCCTCGGCAATCCGGTCGACGTGAGCCAAGCCCAGTTCCGTGGTTTTCCCGTCCTGTTTCAGGCCATCGACATGGTTGCCCGCGATGCCAATATCGACGTCATCCTCATCCAGCAGGACGCCGACATACTTCTGCCCATATACTCACGGGCAGGGCTGGAGACGATCAACGACTTCTTCATAGAGCTCGGAAGCAGGCAGAGCAAGCCATTGGTAATGGTGCTGCCGCCCGGCCCGGTTGAACAGGAACGGCTCCAGCTTGAGCAGAGGCTGCTCGCGGCCTCCATACCTGTCTTCTGCTCGGTGGAGCGTGCCGCCAGGGCCATATTCAACGTTGACACATACCTCCGGCGACGCGGGATGGAGGCCGGTCACAGCCACGGTGCCTGACGGGCCATCACGGTGCTATCCATATCATCACGTGGCGACATTCGGTGTAGCAAGTGATTCGTTGCCAAGCCTGCTGAGACAAACTATAATGCTGCTCTATGCCTTTCAGCAGGGACACGGCAGCAACCGCTGCCCTTCACAAGATAGCTGACATCCTGACCATCCGGGGAGAACGGGGCTACATCGTGGGCGGCTTCATACGCGACCGGCTTCTGGGCAGGAGCACCAATGATGTCGACATCGCTGTGAGGGGTGACGCGCTGGCAGCAGCCCGTGAGGTTGCCGCAGCCATAGGAGGTACATTCGTGCTCCTTGATGACGTCAGCCAGATCGCCAGGGTTGTCGTCACTGAAGAGGGGCACCAGGAAGAGGAGCTCCGCAGCGCCCAGTGGTATTTCGATTTTTCTTCGTTTTCCGGGGACATCGAGTCCGACCTCGCCCGGCGTGATTTCACGATAGACGCGATGGCCTTCGAACTTAACCGGCCTGCAACCGGGCGCAGTCACGGCGACTCGCTCATCGCCACAGGAGCAGGGGCGCCTGACCTGGCACAGATTCGCAGCGGGCTGATCGACCCTTTCTACGGGCAGGAGGACCTCAGGCGAAAGATAGTGCGGCGGGTCAGCGATGCGATATTCGATGTTGATGCCATCAGGCTGCTGCGAGCCGTCAGGCTGGCGGCCGAGCTCGACTTCACGATCGAGCCCGGGACGGAACGACTGATCCGCTCCTGTGCCGGGGCCATCACAGGTGTGGCCGGCGAGAGGATCAGGGAGGAGTTGCTACACCTGCTCAGGCTTCCGCAAGCAGCCCATCATCTCAGGTACATGGATGAGCTGGGATTGCTTCTGGAGTTGATTCCCGAACTGGCAGAGGCGAAGGGAGTGGAGCAGCCGACAGTGCACTATTGGGATGTCTTTGAACACTCACTGCAGACGGTGGCTGCTCTGGAATTCCTGCTAAGGGAGGGTGAGTGGCAGCACGGTAACCGGGATATGCGCGAGACTGCTCCCTGGTCTGAGGAGATAGACAGGCATCTGTCGCGACAGCTTTCCGGCGGAAGCAATCACAGGGTGCTCCTCAAGCTGGCCGCGCTGTTGCACGACGTAGCCAAGCCTTTGACCAAGACCATCGATGATACGGGCAGGGCAAGGTTCATCGGGCATACCAGGGTGGGAGCAGCCATGGCTGTGGACATCCTGGCCAGGTTGCGATTCAGCAATCGGGAAATCGGACTAATGGAGACCATGGTCTACCATCACCTCCGTCCGGCGCAGATGACAGACGGTGACCTGCCCAGCCAGCGTGCGATATACCGTTACTTTCGGGACACGGAAGACGCGGGCGTAGACATCCTGCTCCTGGCTCTGGCCGACTATCTGGCCAGCCGCGGACCTCTGGTATCAGTGGACGAGTGGAAGCAGCACTGCCGGCTGATGAACTACATCATCGCGGAGCATGAAAAGCAGAGTGCCAAACTGGCACCTATGAAACTGCTTAACGGTCATGATATAATGCGGGAGTTTGGCCTTGAACCGGGACCCAGGGTCGGTGAGCTTATGGCCATGGTTCACGAGGCCCAGGCCAGCGGCGAGGTGAGCAGCAGAGAGGAAGCATTCGCCCTGGTAAGAAACGAAGTTTCAGAGACTGACGATCGGCAAGCGAAGCATCGTAGTGATCCTAAGTTTCACGACGAAGAGAGCATCGTCGAGTAAGGTTAGCGTGAGTTGAGAAGAAGAACCACCTATCTGCTGATATTCATCCTGGTACTGTTCGGGTTTTCCCTGTGGTCCATAACGCCGCTGGACAGGCATGTGGGGGGCAGGGAGGGGCTGCGGCTGGGATTGGATCTGGCCGGCGGCAGCTATCTGGTGTACCAGGCCGACGTGACAGATGTCCCGAGAGACGACCGGGACAAGATAATGGAGGGCGTGAAGCAGGTCATAATCAGACGGATCGATGCCCTGGGGATAACCGAGCCCATCGTTCAGGTGCAGAAACAGGAAGGTGAATACAACATCGCCATCCAATTACCCGGGATTGCTGACATCAATGAAGCCAAGAGGATGGTGGGGCTCTTCACCGTGCTGGAGTTCAGGGAGCGGAGCGAAGCTGAGAACAAATGGATCCCGGCGGTGGGAACGGCGACAGTTGACGGCGAAGCGAGGGAGCTGGTGCTCAGCAGTAGATACTTCAGCGAAGACACTGAGATACAGATGGACCAGTTCACCAAGGTGTATCTGACTTTCTCGTGGGATGAGATAGGGCGACAGCTTTCGAAAGAGATAACAACCCGCCTCATGGACAAACAACTGGCCATATTCCTTGGAGACGAGCCGCTTGAGGGGGAGGATGGTGGTATGATCGCACCCTATGTTCGTGCCGTCATCGAGGACAGCGGTGTG
>JBLRXG010000106.1:0-4405 GCA_047920855.1 Dehalococcoidia bacterium
AAGCGCTCTGAACCGCCATTTCCAAGTCTCCGGCGGCTTTTTGAGAAGCTTCAGTTTTTTCATTATCCATAATGGGAACACCTCACAAACAATCTATGTTAA
Organism: Dehalococcoidia bacterium; assembly: GCA_047920855.1. Taxonomy (GTDB): domain Bacteria; phylum Chloroflexota; class Dehalococcoidia; order GIF9; family AB-539-J10; genus RBG-13-51-36. The sequence goes on from JBLRXG010000106.1 coordinate 103, forward strand.
TGATAAAGTCGCCGAATTCGGGACGCAATCGCCCGATAGTACCGTATGAGAAAGAAAATAGTACCGGTCAGGAACGAACTGAGGAGATTGTTATGGCGGAGGGAGGGAGATTCGAACTCCCGACCCCGGTTTCCCGAGGTAAGCGCTTAGCAGGCGCCCGCACTAGACCACTATGCGATCCCTCCGATCGCCGCGTCCGCTCCATTATGCCATACGTGTAACAAATCGACAAACGCGGCCAGGCGTTACAGATGGCACAGATCGTCGGTCAGGGAGAGTATGCGGAGCAATGCTCTACGACGCAGCGTTCAGGCTTGTGTGCTGGCGATCAGCAGGCAGTAGCAGAATACCCTATTTGGCTTCCTCGAGGATACTCTCAATATGGTAGCGAAAGGTACCGGCGGGGGCGGACACCTCAACTGTCTGTCCGTTCTCCTTGCCCACGACGACCTTACCTAGCGGTGAAGCCACGGAGAGCTTGCCCTTCGCCGGGTTCGCCTCCCGAGGGTCGACAAGTATGTAGCGGAGTTCCCTGCCCGAGTCCAGGTTACGCAATACCACGGTGTCGCCGGACTTGACCTTTGACACCGCCCGGCTCTTATCCATGATCCTGGCCGTGTTAAGCGTTGACTCCAGTTCCTGTATTCTCCCCTCCAGGTGCGCCTTCTGCTCCCTGGCTGCCGCCAGAGGGGCGTTCTCTTTGAAGTCCTTATCCGCCGCTGCCCGTTGTATCTCCTTGATGATTCCAGGAAGCTGGCTCTTGAGACCGGCTAACTCCGCCTCCAACTCGGCGTAGCCCTCTGGGGTCAAGGTAGCTCCGGCGCCAGGCGGCAGCCGAGAAGCGCTGACCTTAGCGGAGACCTTTCGTGCTCTGATGTGCACAGATAGGCTTGCCTGTGTAAGCCCCTTCTTACGCGTGTAGGTAAGAAAAGCCTTAATGGGCTTGACTGCGGATGGGATAACGTGATCGCCGTAGCTGGCCACGTCAAGGGGAGTGATATCCCTGACCCGCCTGGACGAGCCCAACCACCTGACGAACTTGAGCACCTCTGCCTGTACTTCGGGTCTCTGTTCCTGAGGGAGGCTAGCTAGATACAAATGAGCGGCTTCGGCAAGCGTTGGATCGTGCTCGACGCGGTTTTCCACGAACACGAAGATGATACCCGAAAGGCGGGGGACTGTCAATTTGTTACTGGCTGTTGAGGTAGGCGCCAACCAGGGTCGTTGCCAAGCGCGCGATATTGGAGCGGCCCCTTCATCGGTGAGCCCGGGCACCCGCGGCATACGCCTCACACGCGTGATAGGAACTGCGGACCAGGGGTCCGGCCGCTACGTAGTTAAAGCCCATCCGCGTGCCCATGTCCTCGTATTCGGCGAACTCCTCAGGGTGGACGAACCTAGCCAGCTTGTGATGCTTCAGTGAAGGAGCCAGATACTGACCGACGGTCAACAGGTCACAGCCCGCTTGTCTGAGGTCGGCCATCACCTCGACAACCTCGTTCTTTGTCTCGCCGAGTCCCACCATAAGGCCGGACTTGGTGCGCAGGATGGGGTTGAGTAACCTGGCCTGCCTCAGGACTTGGAGCGACCGCCGATATTCGGCCTGCGACCGAACCTCGGGGTACAGTCGTGGGACCGTCTCCACGTTGTGATTGAGGACTGCCACAGGGGTGTCTGTAACCATCTTCAGGGCAGACAGGGAGCCCCCGAAGTCCGGGACAAGGGCTTCTACGACGATGTCCGGGTCGTGTCGATGAATCGCATCTACCGTTCGTGCGAAGTGAGAGGCACCGCCGTCTTGAAGGTCGTCCCTAGTAACCGAGGTAATGACAACGTACCTTAGCCCCAGCTCGGCCACGGCTGCCACAACATTCTCCGGCTCGGTCGGGTCGGGGCTACAGGGGAGCCCGGACTCAACGGCACAGAAAGAGCAGTTGCGAGTGCAGATATCGCCCAGGATCATGAACGTGGCGGTGCCTTGAGAGAAGCATTCCTGCCGGTTGGGGCAGCGGGCGCTTTCGCACACTGTATGCAGCTCTAGCGAACGTGTTAGTTGCCTCATCGCAGCCAGGGTGGCTGCGTCAAACGGGCTCAGCTTCAGCCACTCAGGCCGCCTGTCATGGGCAGGCATTTGTCATCTCCCCGTTCAATTTTCAGGCTAAACACCGCCGAAAAGGCATCCAGGAGAGGCCCTATTATGGCTTCGGCTTCGACAGGACGCCCCAGTATCTTGGAGATAGACGTCATAGCTTTGTCGCTCAGGCCGCAGGGGTGTATGTACTCGAAGTGACGGAGATCGGTGTTCACGTTGAGTGCGAAGCCATGCATGGTAACGCCGCGGCTCACATGTATGCCTATGGAGCACACCTTCTCTCCACCGACCCAGACACCGGGGTAGTTCGGGTCGAGGTAACCACGGATATCGAGGCTGCGCAGCAATCGCAGTATAGCGTCCTCCAGCTTGCCTACGTACTCCCGCACACCGAGGTTGTTCTCTCTGAGACTGAGTATAGGATAGCCGACAAGCTGTCCCGGTCCGTGATAGGTTACGCCTCCTCCTCTGTTCGTGTGAAAAACGGCTATCCCCTCCCTCGTCAGCGTCTCGTCCGACACAACTATGTCCGCCTCGCCCTTGAACCTTCCTATCGTGAACACCGCCGCGTGCTGAAGAAGGAGCAGGACGTCGGAAACGGTGCGCCTGGCCCTCGCCAGAGACAGTGTTTCCTGCAATCTCAGGGCGGGCTCATACGGGATCATCCCCAGGTAGTAGGCAATACAGGTCTTGCCGGGCGCCGGATCGGCTCTCCCAGTAGTTCCCAACTCAGTCCCGTTCTTGTCAGAATAATGTTCCATCAGTCAGTCTTCATGATCCCCTTCCGAAGTGGATCGAGCCCTCCAGTTGTCCCAGCGCTGTCTCGTGGATTGCCTCGGGCAGAGTGGGATGAGCGTGAATGGTGTGGGCGATTTCCTTTGCCGTTGCACCGAGCTGGACTGCCAGGGTCCCCTCGGCGATGAGGTCGTCGGCATGTGGTCCCATGATATGCAGGCCGAGAACCTTGCCGCTATCGGCGTGGCAGATCATCTTGACGAGTCCGGCAGTCTCGTCCATCGTAACGGCCCGACCGCAGGCCGTAAAGGGGAACTTGCTCACCCTGTGGGGAATGCCGCCCTCCTTTGCCTCCTTCTCGGATATGCCGACGCCGGCGACCGGGGGGAAAGTGTAGACGCAGGTTGGCACGGCATGATAGTCGGTCTGCCGAGGACGTCCCAGCGCATTCTCCACAGCTATCTCACCCTCATAGGAGGCTACATGGGCTACCATGTGCTTTCCCAGTACATCTCCTATAGCATAGACCCCGTCTGCGTTCGTCTCAAGATACTCGTTCACCTTGACCGCTCCTCCATCTGTGTCTATGCCGACATCAGATAGGCCGAGATCCTGCGTATAGGGCCGTCGACCGGTAGCCATCAATACCATCTCTCCATCTACCACTTTCTCGCCCTCGGAGGTATCCCAGCAGACGCTGATACCCTTATCCGTCTCCCTGATGCAACTGACGGCAGCTCCGATTATGACCTTTATGCCCTGCCTGGTCAATGTCTGCGCAAAGCGGCGGCCTACCTCCTCGTCAACCGGCTCCAGCACGAGAGGGCGTCTCTTCAGTATCGTGACCTCTGACCCCAGTGCACTGAAGATGCTGGCAAACTCGACACCGACATGACTGCCGCCAATAACTATGAGGCTTTCGGGGAGCTTCTCCAGCTCAAGGATATCATCGGTGGTCAGTACCCCGGGCAGGTCAAGACCGTCGATAGGCAAGAGCGATGTCTCGGAACCTGTGGCGATGACTATCTTCTTTGCCGCTATCTCGGCGTCGTCTACCTTGACCAGGCGGGGGGACACGATACGACCGACCCCCCGGTATACTTCTACCTTGTTCGCCTTCATCAGCTGCTCGACTCCCGCCACCAGCCTATCAACCACCTTCCTCTTACGGGCCATGATACGCGCCAGATCGGCCTTCACATCTCCAACTTCAACACCATAGTCGCTGGCCCTCCTGGCATCACTGAAAACCTCTGCGCTTCTGACTAAGGCCTTGGTGGGAATGCATCCCCGGTTGAGACAGGTTCCGCCCAGCCGGTCCTTCTCAATCAAAGCGACCCGTGCTCCCATGTGCGCGGCGTGAATGGCTGCTACGTAGCCACCCGGCCCACCTCCGATTATCGCTATGTCGCTATCAGCCATCGGTCTGTTCGCTCAATAAGCATACGCGGATCGAGCCAATGAGGTCAACCGCCT
>JBLRXG010000107.1:0-4399 GCA_047920855.1 Dehalococcoidia bacterium
GTCCAGCCTCTCGGAAGAGGTGATGGTGGCCCAGCAGGTCAGGGTGTATCGGGGCAGAGATAAGAACACACACCAACCCACTAACAGCGCCGCCAGAACCAACACCCCTATGGACCTGAAGTTCTTGACTCCCCTCCTCACCGAGAACGCCCCGTACCCTATTATGCAGAGGACGAAACCACCGGAGATGAAGTTGAAGAGATACTCGAGTGGCTCGAACTGAGAGATCGGCCACCTCATAAACGTCGTAGCGGTGGTATAGCTCATGAAGAGCAGGAAGCCGGACAGGAGCCCTGTCCTCCGTGATGAGAGATATCCGAAGACGAACGCCCACAACGGAAGCAGGCAGAAGAGCATGCTATGCAACTGAAAAGCTGCGAGAGCATTGCCAAAGCCGAGCACCACCGCTGTTATGGGCAGGTAGACGCTTCTGCTTGCCATGATCCCCTGCTTCCATCATATGCAACGCGGGAAAGGTTGTCAAACCAATCGCGTGGGACTAAGCAGACTCTCGGCCGATGGCAGTCGTTGCTCTGACCTTATGTTCTTGAGACAACCGGACCACCGGTTCTTACGCCCGGATCACGTCACATACCGGCTTCTCAAATGACGGGACACCTCAGCAGTGAGTTCCAGGGCCCGGGTTGCCACCTCCGGCGACAGACTGGCCAGGCCGCACGAAGGCGTTATCAGCCCCTGAGTCACTATCTGCCTGAACCTGATACCGTCCCTCGTGAACATGGCCATGGAATCCTCCAGGCGGTCACGGAGGCTGGAGAGGGATTCGCCGGCCAGCGCCTCCTCGTCGCTGGGAACTATACCCCAAGCGATTCCTCCGCCACGCTCGAGAAAGGATTTCACCCTGTCGGAGTGGGCGCTGAGAGAGGAGGCGTAGTTGTAGGCATCGAAGCTGAGGACATCGATACCGGTGTCCATCAGAACCGACCAGTTACTGTTGCCGCAGCAGTGCAGCCCCCTGACGCCCCTTATGCCCTTGAAGACCTCGTTGAGCAGGAGGGGAACCTTTTCTTCCGGGATGGGTGTGAACACCGAGCCCAGCGAGACGAGATGGGGCTCGTCGACGAACACGATGGTGTTGGGCGCCAGTCTTCTCAACTCGTTCTCCTGCCAGGATGCCTTGAGCCGAAGGAACCTGGCGGCCGTTTCGGCCAGGGTGTCATCATAGAGTATACCGAGGCCATCTTCGCCAGTAACCGTGAGTCCCCAAGTGACAGGGCCAACTATCTGCCCCTTGACCGTCCGGCTGCCCGAAGCCCGAGAGAGAAATGCGGCCAACCCCGCGGCATACCGCGCCGAGATGCCGTACTTGTGGAAGTCGCCTTCCTCAGAGTCGACATGGATCTGTTCGAGATCATTCTCGAAGCCTGCCGAAGGCCTGAATGAGACCTTGCCGCCATCGAAAACCAGGCCCGGGAAACCCTCGCTGCACTGGACGACCATGCCTTCTTCGGAGGCACGCCCCGGCAGTTGCGGCCATACGGGAATATCGGGCAGATACTTGAGGATGACCGAGCAGGCCTCGTCGGGATCGGTGTGAGGCATGCTGCCGATGGCAGTGGGCAAGCATCCGAACTCAAGCCTGGCCGGCATGTTCCTCACCGTCCAGATACCTGCCGATCAGCAACTCCAGTTCCTTTCTCTTCGGCTCCGATATCGCCTTCCTATCGGTGGCTATGGCGTTCTCAAGAGCTCTGGCACAGGCACAATCCCGGTCCTGAGATATGGCCGGTATCAGCAGCCTGATGATCTCCTTCACCGTATGGACGGCCTTGCGCAGGTTGTTCAATATCATCTCGGTGGTAACCGACTCATGGTCCGCGTGCCAGCAATCATAATCGGTTACCAGGGCAAGCATTGCGTAGCAGATCTCGGCCTCCCTGGCCAGCTTCGCCTCCGGACATGCGGTCATGCCGATGATATCGGCGCCCCAGAAGCGGTAGAGCTCGGACTCGGCCCTGGTCGATAGCTGAGGTCCCCCCATGACCAGATATGTACCGCCTCCGTGTACCCTGGCCCCTGCCTTTGTGCCTGCCTCGAAGGCAGCCTTGCTGAGAACGGGACAGAACGGCTCGGCCATGGACACGTGGACTACTATACCACCTGTGAAGAAGGTGCTGTGCCTCTCTGCAGTGCGGTCTATGAACTGGTCGGGGACGACCACGTCCATGGGAGCGATCTCCTCCTTCAGGCTGCCCACGGCGCCCACCGATATTATCCTCTCCACCCCCAGCGACTTCAGGGCATAGATGTTGGCCCTGGTTGGCAGCTCACCGGGAGCTATCCGGTGCCCCTCGCCATGCCGGGGCAGAAAGGCTACCCTCACTCCCTCCACCTCCCCGAGGATTATGCTGTCGCTGGGCTCGCCAAAGGGGGTGCTCACCTTCACCCTGTCGATCGCGGTCATCCCTTCCATCCTGTAGAGCCCGCTTCCGCCCATGATGCCGATCTTCGCTTCAGACATTCAATCTCCTCACTCTCGATCGTGTGGCGCATTATAGCACAGGGCAGGTCATCATCCCCTCACTCTAACTCTCTCCCGCAAGGGGAGAGAGAACCATGGCGGTTGAACGCGGCACCGCTTCTGGGGTATCATAGCGAGGCCAATGCTCCGGCAGCGGCACTCAACGATCCTACCGCCAGGAAGGGAGGTTCATCCATGGCACATAAGGTAGATATCACCCTGGTCGACAGAGTAAAGGACGAGCTCGCGAACCTGATATCGGCATCCCGGGACAGTCTTGACGGTTGTCACTACATCGACCTGAGGCTGGGAGTGGGCGAGGGACAGGGGGCGATGTCGCAGGACGGAATGAGCAAGTTCAGCCTTCGCGACTACAGGTTCTCCTACGGTCTGAGGGTCATTGCCGGCAACGGGACGCCCGCTGCCGGTTACTTCGGTCAATCGCTCGGAACAGCAGACCTGGACAACCTGGCCGGGATCATCAAGGAAGGCCTGGGCAGAGCCTACGACAGGGCGGTCGCCAACTCGAGGGCCAAGACCGAGAGACTCGATCTCTGGAAGACCCTGGGAGGATCGCTACAGAGCACAGAACTCGCCCCCATTAAGGTATGCCGGGATGCTATTCCCGCCGTCTACAGGGTCAACCCGCTCGATGTCCGGCTAGAGGAGGTCGGCAAGTTGACCCGGGAGGTCTCGAAGGCGGTGGCAGCCTATGACCCGAGAGTCAAGGTCAACCAGGTCATGGCACAGACCTCGCTCAACCGGGAGCTTCTGGTCAGCTCCGAGGGGGCGAGCATCGACCGGACCTATGCCCTGACACAGGGGCTCTGCGTGGTGATCGCCATCGGAGACGGGGGAGTCCAGCAGACCCACTACGATTGCATCGGGCATCAGCGGGGCTGGGAACTGCTCACCGACGGCATCGACGAGGACCTGATCAGGTCCAAGCCGCTGATGGGTTTCGCACTGGACCTGGCCGCGGACAACGTATCACTGACGCAAAGCAGGCCCTGCCCGTCATCGGACAAAGATGTGGTGGTGATAACCGATCCCCACTACAACACCCTGCTCGTCCACGAGATAATCGGCCATCCCACCGAACTCGACAGGGCGTTGAAGCTGGAGACCGCATATGCCGGCAGGAGCTGGCTCTTGCGCGGCCTCAAGGAGAACATGCTGGGGAAGGAAATCGCCTCTCCCCTCGTCTCCGCCTATTCCGACCCCATGCTTCCTGGATTCGGCCACTACGAGTATGACGATGAAGGAACCCCGGTCGAGCGGATCGTGCATATCGACAAGGGAGTATTCCGCGGGTTCATGAACTCGCGGCAGACGGCGGCCACCCTCGGGGTCGAGCCCAACGGCCACTACAAGGCCATCGACGCATCGCTTGTTCCCCTGATCAGGATGTCGACGACGGTCTTCGGGGCGGGGCAGGACGACCCGCAACAGATGATAAAGGACGTTGAGCACGGATATTACGTGGTCGGTCACCGCATCCCATCCATCTCGGAAAGCAGGGAGAATTTCCGTATCACGTCACGAAAGGTGTTCGAGATCAAGAACGGAGAGCTGGGCGAGATGTTCAGAGACGGGGGCATCATGGCCAACACGAAGGACTACCTGATGTCCATCGATGCGGTAGGAAACGACCTGAGGATATACCCGGTCTTCAACTGCGGCAAGGGGCAGCCGATGCAGGCCAAGAAGCTGGGCAACGGCGGCCCCACGCTGAGAGGATATGCCAGGCTTGTAGGAGGTGCAAAGTGAGAGAACTGAGTGAACTAAAACAATCCGTTGAGAAGGCGCTGGCCTTCCTGAAGACCCGGCCTGAGATCAAGTCCGCTCAGGTCTTCGCCTCGGCAAACAACCGGCTATGGACGAGGCTCAACTATACCTCCCACATCCCGTGCAACG
>JBLRXG010000108.1:0-4388 GCA_047920855.1 Dehalococcoidia bacterium
TGATCGCCTCCTTCTCCTGCTGGGTTGAGGCGATGATATGATGACACTTCTGCACCAGGCTCCGCTCAGTATCGACACGGAGTTCCGGTTCGTCATCACCTGCTGTCAGAAAAACCTCCGCCTTCACTGCATTCTTGACGGCACCTAACGTATGAAACATAGTAACGTGCGGGACACGCCACCGTTGCTGCAGAGAGAGTCCTGCTACTCCAGACAGCCAGTAGTGACTGAATATCAGATCGTACCCCAGCCTGTGTTGCTTCCTGAACCTCTCCAGGTTGGAGGCGAATCCGGGCAAATGGGAATACAGGGCCAGCTTGTCTATCTCCTCGTCTGCGCCTGCACTGAGGTGAATCAGCCGCGCATTATCACAGAGTTGATAGATCTGACGGTCGTCCGGGTCATGAACACGAGTGTAGATATCCACAGAATGCCCTCGCCTTGCTAACTCGCACGACAGCTCCCGAATACATACGCTCATGCCGCCGGTATCTCTCGTACCCAGCTTCCCCACAGGACAGCTATGGGCACTAAGCATAGCCACTCTCAGTTGATTATCTGACATTGGATCGGACCTCACGTAGCGGACGTCAAACCATATCTACCCGGCACCTGTATAGTGGCACCTCCCGGCCACCAAGCTGGTACTTGTACGGTTCACTGCCCTTCAGAAAGCTCCACTCCCATACCCCCTTCTCAATACTCTCCTTGATGCAGAGGACCTTGCAGAGCAACCCCACGCTTAGTTGGTCGAATCGCGGCGCATATGCACTGTTGTACAGGTAGTGCCGGTTATCGTAGTCGAACCCCATGGTCATCGCAGCAGTGACACCATCGAGTTCCAGAATCCCGAACCTCAGTAGGCCGATTTCAGCCATGGAACGAGCAAGTGCTCTGAAGAAGGACACCATCTTAGGAGTCATGAATCTGGCCTTATCATCCCTGCTAAGCGAGAACAGCTGCAGAAACTCATCCAGATAGTCCGGTAACTCGGGGCCCACACCGGCACAGCGGTGGTCCACCTCGCCTGCCTCATGCAGACGCCTCAACTTCCGCCTTATTTCGTGGCGCTGCCTGTTCTTCAGCAGCGAAAGATATTCATCCCAGGTGTCAGGTAGATCCAGTTCAAGAGAAACATCCTTGTGGCGAACCAGAACCTTATGTCCTCTGCTGCGGGCGATAGTCTCCAGATGAGTACGTACCGTAGAATCGGGCCGCACCGGCCCCAGATCCAGCCTTTCTATCCCGTCAGCCCTCAGATCGTCGAGCAGTGTCTCAAAGAAACCACCCTCGTGTCCAGGCGCCACGACGAAATCCATATAGTCGCAGACATCCGCGTCACCCACAAAGCAGGCCGTCTCTCCATTCACCGCGAGTGGCGCGAATCCGACGATCGTACTCCCATCACGCAGACTACGCAAGTACAGTTCGGCATCGCCACCGAATACTTCCCACCAGGCTCCGAGCCAGGCAGGCAGAACGAAAACCGAACCCCATCTCAGAGAGCGTCGCCACTCGTGCCAGGCAGAGGCTGCACCATCAAGACTCTCTTCAGTAAGAGCATGCCTCATTCGTGTCGGTGCTAGTATAGCGACTGGCAAGCTCCGAAATCAAACGAGCTACGACACTTGACAATGAGAGTCCCGCTTCTTATAATGGAGATGAATTCGGGTTTGCCTCGCATTCCAGATTCAGTCTACAAGACTTGGCTTTCTTTGCACTCTTGTTTGTAATTCGCAGTGAGTAAGTATATTTTCATAACTGGCGGCGTAGTTAGTTCCGTCGGCAAAGGCGTCTCCGTAGCTTCTATAGGCAGAATACTGAAGAGCCGCGGCATTGCAGTCTCTGTACAGAAGCTTGACCCTTACCTGAATGTTGACCCCGGCACCATGTCGCCGTACCAGCACGGTGAGGTCTTTGTCACCAAGGACGGTGCCGAGACTGATCTGGATCTGGGCCACTATGAGAGGTTCATTGGAGTGGAGCTAACCCAGGCGTGCAATGCTACCTCAGGCCAGGTGTACACTGCAGTTGTTGCACAGGAAAGGCGGGGAGACTTCCTTGGGGGCACGATCCAGGTCGTTCCACACGTAACCAATGAGATAAAGAGGCGGATAAGGGAGGTAGCGGAGATCTCCGGGGCGAATGTGATGCTCGTCGAGGTGGGCGGGACCGTAGGCGATATCGAGGGACAGCCCTTTCTTGAAGCTATAAGACAGATGAGGAAGGATGAAGGCAGGGACAATGTGCTGTATATACACGTCACTTTCTTGCCGCACATTGCCGCCACGGATGAACTGAAGACAAAGCCTACCCAGCACAGTGTCAATGAACTCAGGAGAATCGGGATTCAGCCCGACATCATCCTGTGCCGCAGTGACAGAGAGGTATCAGAAGCAATCAGGGACAAGATAGCGCTTTTCTGCGACGTGGACAAGGAGGCCGTGATCTCGCTAACTACCAGCGAGACCATATATGAGGTTCCTATACTGCTCGAGGACGCGGGTCTAGGGGACATCATAGTCCGCCAACTGGGGCTGAAGGCAGAGAATAGTGCTCTGGAGGACTGGCGAGAGATGGTAGCCAGGCTGAAGACGCCAAAGGAAGGAGTAATCATCGGGTTGATAGGCAAATATGTGGACCTTCGTGATGCCTATTACTCTGTGCGCGAGGCACTGTGTCATGCCGCTTTGGCTCACAACCGTGAGGTGAAGATAGAATGGCTGGATTCGGAGGAACTGGATGGCACTGCAGATGAGAAGCTGGGCCATATTCAGGGCATAGTTGTTCCGGGTGGTTTCGGCTGTCGGGGTGTTGAGGGCATGATAAAGGCTGCCAGGTTCGCCCGAGAGCGACGAATACCCTATCTGGGCCTGTGCCTGGGAATGCAGACTATGATCATTGAATTCGGCCGCCATGTCTTCGGGACTGACAGCGTGAACTCCACTGAGTTCGATACCGATAGCACTTATCCCGTAATCGATCTCTCCCTCAACCAGCGAGGAGTTGAGCAGAAAGGGGGAACCATGAGGCTGGGAACCTATCCCTGTCACCTGGTACCGGGAACACGGGCAGCTGACAGCTACGGTAGTGAGATAGCCTACGAGAGACATCGCCACCGATACGAGTTCAACAACCGCTTCCGTCCTCCTCTGGAGGAAGCCGGCCTTGTCGCCTCGGGGCTCTCACCTGATGGAAGGCTCGTAGAGATCACTGAACTACGTGATCATCCGTGGATGGTTGCCTGCCAATTCCACCCGGAGTTCAAGTCCCGTCCCGACTCCCCCCATCCGCTGTTCTTGGGCTTCATCGGGGCGGCCAAGGAAACGCTTGTTGAGGGGGCACAGACAACACTTCCGCTGAACTAACAGGATGAAGATATTCTTAGATACTGCCAATATCGAACACATTCGCCACGGCGTACGAATGGGGGTCGTCGAAGGGGTGACTACCAATCCAACCATAGTATCGCGAGAGGGCAAGGTTGACTATCAGAAACTCGTGAAGGACATCTGCTCCATAGTGCCCGGCCCGGTATCTACAGAAGTGCTGAGTCAGGATGTCGAAGGAATGGTAGCGGAGGCCAGAGAGATGGCTAAGTGGGCAGAGAACATCGTGATCAAGATACCCGCCAGCCCTGAAGGATTGGAGGCTACTTCAGTGCTGTCCGGCGAGAACATAAAGGTGAACTTCACTCTGTGTTTCACGGTAAACCAGGCTGTGCTCGGCGCAGCGGCAGGAGCGGCCTTCATAAGCCCGTTTGTCGGCAGACTCGATGATATCGGCGAGGATGGTATGGAGGTGGTTGCTGACATTGTCGAGTATCTCGAGTCCAATCAGTTGCACACTCAGGTCATCGCCGCCAGCATCAGGCATCCTCAGCACTGTCTGATGGCAGCGAGGATCGGTGCTCATATTGCGACAGTTCCCTACGGGATATTACTGGCGATGATGAGGCACCCCTTGACCGATAGCGGCATTGAGCGTTTTAGGGATGACTGGAGGAGGGTGATGGCGAGAGAGGGACTGCTATAGACAACCCCGTAGTCACCACCGAGAGCACCACCTGAACCAAAGATAGCTAGAAAGAGGTTACTATGTCAACGATGGCCGAACTAGAGAACAAGACACGTGATCAGTTGGAGGCGATAGCCAAGGAGTCCGGCATCGCCGGCTATTCCGCCCTTAAGAAGGCAGAGCTTGTCCAGCGTATTCTGCAGGCAGAGGCACAGGAACAGGGGAATGTGTTTGTGACAGGTGTTCTGGAGATCATCAGCGAGGGCTATGGATTTCTGCGACAGGACACATTCCGGCGCGGCTCTAATGATGTCTACGTATCGAATTCCCAGATCCGCCGCTTCAACCTGAGAGATGGCGACGCAGTCTAC
>JBLRXG010000109.1:0-4386 GCA_047920855.1 Dehalococcoidia bacterium
TGAGCACTCACAGAGTTGATGTGACTGTGACCAGCATGCTGTCATTGAGGGGAGGTGACCCCATCTTCCTCGGTGGTTATCCGGTTGATGTTTCGGTTGATCACCAACTCGAAGTGCTTAATCCCGCTCTGTATCTTCTTACGATTCAGGCGAACCAGACGGACAGGCCTATGGAAGTGGAGCCCCTGCCAACTGACATTCAGGAGACCGAGGCACGGCTGAATGAACTGCTGAGCACCTCCGGCCGGGCCATTACAGAATCCGACATCAGGTCTGCCCTCCCAGACGACACCCGGCTTGTGTCCTGGAAGCACACTGGAGAGGAAACTATCGAGGTGACTCTGGAGCGGCACGTCCCGGCCCCCTTCCAGACGGTCTCGGTACACACAACCCGTCGTCTTTCGCGCGGCGACTCCTATGAAGCTACTGTCCTGGTATCGACAGCCACCAACCACGATCTGCTCACAGCAGGGACTGAGTACCCGGGATGGGTCATGGACAGATACCTTCAACTCCCTGCCGGTGTCCCGTCCCGTGTTATAGACCTGGCACAGGAGGTCGCAGGGAGTGCCGACACACCGTACGAGAAGGCTGTGGCCATTCGCGACTACCTGAGAACGCTCGAATACTCACCGGACGCAAGGCCCCCACCACGCGGCGCTGATGGAGTTGATCACTTCCTCTTTGAGCTGCAGGAGGGATACTGCTCATATTTTGCGTCCGCGATGACCGTCATGCTGCGTGCCTGTGGAGTGCCGTCCCGCTTTGTCACGGGGTACATGACTGAGGAGATGATCGAAGAGGATTCGAGCGATGAGACCGAGTACCCTCTCGATATGCGGGAGACCGAACAGCGAACGTTTGTCGCACGAAATAGCCACGCCTGGTGTGAGGTGTTCTTCCCCGAGTACGGATGGATACCCTTCGAACCGACTCCCGGTTATGCCGTCTTGACTCCCCAAGACTTCTCGCAGCCGCCCTACGAAGATCCACATAGTGAGATCATTCGCGAGAGACCGGACGAAGTCGGAGGTTTCCAGGGTGGACCCACGGTGCCTTCTCCCGGAGAGACAGATCACCCTACCCCTCTACCCGGTGAGACGACTCCAGTTCAGGGAGAGACTGGACGGGGCACTCTGCCGCTGCTGGTAGCTGCGGTCACAGCAGCATTCGGCACTACGCTGTGGCTAGTTCGAAGGCGTCTACTGGCAGAAGTGACTGAGCCTCGGCTGGCATACTCAAGAACGGGCTACCTTGCTGCGCTCAGCGGGTTGGGCCCCCAGGACAACCTGACACCTTACGAATACGGCAAGAGGCTGACTACTGCTGCGCCGGAGATATCAACACCACTTCAGAGAATCGTGGACACGTATGTGCGCAGTTGCTACGGGCAACATGGCATTACTGACGAGGACAGACGCCAGGTCGCCGAGGCATGGCCACCGGTACGTAACCATCTCGTTCGTCGTGCTCTCCGAGGTCTAGTACCCAGCAGATCGCGCTGAAGTCAGTCAGCGATTCCAGTCCTTACAACCCGTAGATCATCGATCGTCTGAGAGACCGGCATCTGTGTGGAGTTCGTCTCTCATGTTCGGCCCTGACTAATCCAGTCGGCTGCCCTGCCTCCAGGAACCACTGTCTTCTCCACCGCCTCCTCCACGATGCGACTTGCCTCAACCCTCTTCATACGGGCCGCAGGAGTCACTATCACCCGGTGCCCCATCACAGTAACCGCCAACTCCTTGACATCGTCCGGCAGAACATAGTCCCGCCCCCGCAGCAGCGCCAGCGCTTGACAGCCCCGGAACAGGGCAAGCGATGCCCGAGGCGAGGCACCGAGGGCTGCATCGTCGTGTGCTCTTGTCGCATGCACCAGCGATACTATGTACCGTTTCATCTGATCGTGAACGAACACCTCCTTTATGGTTTCCTGCGCCTCGTTCACCTCATATGCGCTCGCGACAGAGCCAAGGCTGTCGATGGGATGACGCACCCGCTGCCTATCCATTATCGACACTTCGTCTTCGAATGAGGGATAACCCAGCTGTATCCGAACCATGAATCGATCGAGTTGCGCCTCCGGCAGGGGGAAGACCCCTTCATACTCGATAGGATTCTCGGTCGCTATAACCATGAAGGGACGATCGATGCTATGGGTTATCCCGTCCACAGTAACCTGGCGCTCCTCCATCGCCTCAAGCAGTGCCGACTGCGTCTTGGGTGTAGCCCTGTTGATCTCGTCTGCCAGCACGATCTGACCCAGGATAGGGCCAGGGCGGAACTCGAACTCGCGGGTCTGCTGGTTGAACACCGAGACACCTGTGACATCGGAGGGCAGCATGTCCGGGGTAAGCTGAATCCTCCTGAACACGCAATCTATAGACCTGGCCAGGCTCCTGCCCAGCATCGTTTTGCCAACTCCGGGCACGTCCTCCACGAGGACATGGCCCTGGCTCAGCAGGGCGATCACCGCCATCTCCACCTCTCTCCTCTTACCTATTATGACCTTCTCTACATTCTCAATTATCCTGTTGGCAACATCGTGTGCAGCGGACTGATCCATACCAAGCCTCCCGTTTCACAGCTCAGTGCTAACCATCACGGCGCGTATTGCTGTTTGAGTCAAGCATTGTAGCAGAGCACAGCCAGGCCGTCCAAAGCGCGTCTGAAGTAGCCACCCCCGGCAAGTCCGGCACTTTGACTTGCCGGGGCGTTACAGGCTACCATTACGAGCCGAGTTGAATGGCTCCTCGCCTGCTACAGGCTGCCTCTGCCGAGATCTAGAGCTGCTCCGGTGCCGTCTACAGGCAGGATCCGGCTGGGGGCCTTGAGGAGATAATGAACACCCCGTTCGGCCGGCAAGACTGTTGATATCTTATGAAACTGGAGCCAGACTGATATGTGGCGGGTAATCGGCCAGGACAGGATCGTGTCCTTGCTTGAGTACGGCCTTAAAACGAACGGCACAGCCCACGCATATCTGCTCACGGGGCCCAGGCATATAGGCAAGGGCACCCTGGCTCTGGATCTTGCCTGCGCCCTGAACTGCGAGGGCCCCGAAGCTCCATGCGGGCAATGCAGTTCCTGCAAGCGAATAGTGGAGGGTAAGCACGCTGATGTCACTATCACCGGTCTGGATTCTCGTACCGAGATCGGTATCGATGATATACGAGGACTGCAGCGACTCGCCAGTCTGCCGCCATACGAGGGCAAGTGCAAAGCGTTCATCATCGATGGCGCCGAATACCTATCCACCGAAGCCGCTAATGCCCTGCTCAAGATACTGGAGGAGCCGCCGCAAAGGGTGGTCTGGTTGTTGTTGGCTGCCGACGAGGACCGTCTCCTGCCAACAGTTGTGTCCCGCTGCCAGCGATTGGAGCTAACACCTGTACCATCGGAGAAGGTACAGGAGGTACTCGTCAGTTCGTACGGAGTTGACCCTGATAGAGCGAAGCCCCTCAGCCACCTGTGTCATGGGTGTCTCGGCTGGGCTCTGGCAGCATTATCCGATGATGATATACTGGAGCAACGTTCTCAAGATGTGACGAGACTATCCAGCCTACCAGCGTCCGACTTATCGGAAAGGTTCGCCTGCGCACACGAACTGGCAACCCAATTCAGTCACAACCGCCGAGCGGCGGCAGAGACAATGCAGGTGTGGCTCGACTGGTGGCGTGACCTGATGCTCATCAAAGGTGGCTGTAGCGAGGCAATCGTGAACACAGAGCACCATAAAGCGCTGGAGGAACAAGCTAGGAGTCTGGATCTACTGGATATCAAGGGATTCCTTTCCCGCCTCTGCTTGCTTCAGCGAGACGTATCGAAGAACGCCAACCCGCGCCTGGCGCTGGAATGTCTGATGCTCGGCTTGCCTGGACGAGCCCGAGTATGCGCCCCGAGGAGGGCATCTCCCCGGGCTTTTGAAGACAGCTTGGAGGTTCTGTAATACATACTGATGCAAAAGATGATCGGAGTGAGATTCCGCTCTAGAGGAAGAGTAGTCGCTTGCGACGCTCACGAGTTAACTCTGCGGGCTAACGACTATGTGGTTGTTGAGACCGACCAGGGTCCTGATGTGGCAAAGGTCGTTTCCATCGAGGCCTCAAGCCGGCCGGGCGAGCAATTGTTGAACATAGTGCGCCTTGCTGAAGCGGACGATCTGGAGCTAGCCAGTCTACAGCTTAGAGAAGAGGCCTTGAGCAAGTGCGCACAGATGGCAACTGAACTGGGCCTGGAGATGAAGCCCTTGTTGGCTCGTCATGATCCACACAACGACCGTATGACCATATTCTTCAGCGCCCAGGAGAGGGTCGATTTCCGAGAGCTGGTCCGCAGGCTGAGCCAAGCTCTGCAGATGAAGGTTGAACTGCGGCAAGCCGGGCCGAG
>JBLRXG010000110.1:0-4386 GCA_047920855.1 Dehalococcoidia bacterium
CATTTCCACATGAGTGAACCATACCACCCTGGGTAACATTTTAGGTGAGTGAATGCGGCACCTTGACAAGTCGTCCTGCCACACGTATCATTGTAAGCCAAAAGAATCGGCTTGGAGGTGGGAAATCATGACTGAAAAGAAAGCAGGGCAACCATATACGGCGGAGGAGATACTGTCCTTCGATCGGATCAGGAGGGCGATGACGAGCAGAGTGCTCGACAGGATAGAGGACCTATGGCAGGGTAAGCAGCCAATCGGTGTTGAACAGATGAACGAAGTGATTGCGGACGAGTGGCAGCGAGTGAAGGACGCGGTAAGGTCATCGCCAGCGGCCAGGGATGCCTTTCGCAAGTACCTGGAGCGCACTATAGCCGAGCAGATAGACAAGCTGATGAAAGAGGACAAGGCTGAGTTGGAGTCCCTGGGAGTTGTAGAGAAGAGTCTATAACGTGGTTGCGCAGGATAGAGCAGATCGGGCTGCAAAGGTCAGCCATGACCGGGACATGGAGCTTCTCGTTAAGCGCCTAGATATGCTGGATGAGAGGTTGGATAACATGGATTCGATTGTTACTTCGCTAGTGGAAAGAGTCATGGGACGGCCTCTTGTCATGGAGATAAACTGTCCGAACTGCGGTCAGACCGTACAGGTCAACGTTACCAGCGGTGTTAGGTTGCGAGGTCGAGAATAGTCGGGGAGATCGCGGGATCGACATTGATGGTGAACGCCTGAGACCCCAATGAATGACCCCCTCCTGCCTCATTCTTCTTTCAGAGATGTTTGTCCCGTGTATTGGTGTCTGTTACAATCGGCGAGCGGGCGGTTAGCTCAGTGGTTAGAGCGCTGCGTTGACATCGCAGAGGTCACTGGTTCAAATCCAGTACTGCCCATTTCTTGATCAGATTATGCTTGGTGATTGGTTCTGAGTCCATGTTTGAGATGAGAACTGAGGAAAGAGGTGAGCTAGCTGAGCGCATGAATCACTCAGCGGCGCACATCATGGCAGAGGCAGTGCAGGAACTGTTCTCTGAGGCGAGATTTGGCATAGGGCCTGCGATCAAGAATGGCTTCTACTACGACTTTGAGCTGTCGCGTCCGCTGACACCGGACGACCTGCCCCTGATTGAGGGCAGAATGAGGGAGATCATCGCTCAGGATGAGCCGTTTGTTTTGCGGGAGATGGATAAGGACGAAGCCAAGCGTCTCTTCGCGAGCCAGCCCTACAAGCTGGAACTAATCGACGAGATTCCCGATGCTAGCGTGACCGTCTACAGGCAGGGATCCTTCGCCGATCTGTGCCGCGGTCCTCATCTAGATAGAACAGGCCAGGTCAAGGAGTTCAAGCTCACTCATATAGCCGGTGCATACTGGCGGGGTGACGAGAAGCAACCGATGCTGCAGAGGATCTATGGGGTGGCTTTTGGCAGCCGCGATGAGCTTGACGAGTATCTATGGCGTCAGGCCGAAGCCGCCAAGAGGGATCACAGAAAGCTGGGAAAGGAACTGGATCTCTTCAGTACTCACGAGGAGATCGGGCCGGGTCTGGTCTGCTGGCATCCCAAGGGGGCTGTCATAAGGCAGGTGATAGAGGACTTCTGGAGGGCGGAGCACCACCGGCGAGGCTATGATATCGTCTACACACCTCATATCGCCAAGCTGGATCTGTGGAAAACCAGCGGGCACTGGGAGTTCTACAGGGACTATCTGTATTCGCCGATAGAGATCGAGGGGCATCAGTATATGCTCAGGCCTATGAACTGCCTGGGGCATATCTTGATATACAAGAGCGAACTGCGCAGTTATCGCAACCTGCCCATCAGGTATGCCGAACTGGGCACCGTCTACAGGTATGAACGGACCGGGGTTCTGTACGGCCTTGCCAGGGTGAGGGGGTTCACCCAGGATGACGCTCATATCTTCTGTCGGCCTGATCAGGTCGAAGAGGAACTGGTGGGAGTTCTGAACCTGGTGCAGTTCATGATGTCCAGCTTCGGGTTTGAGGAGTACGACGTGTTTCTGTCAACGCGTCCCGACAGGTACGCAGGGACAGCCCCGATGTGGGAGGAGGCCACTGAATCCTTGAGGCGCGCTCTGGAGAGGCTCGAGCTGCCATATGATGTGGATCCGGGCGAAGGTGTCTTCTACGGGCCGAAGATCGATGTCAAACTCAAGGATGTTCTGGGACATGAATGGCAGGGTCCCACAATTCAGGTTGACTTCAACTTGCCACAACGATTTGATGTCTGTTATATTGGTGAAGATGGTTCAGAGCATACTGCGGTGATGATACATCGCGTAGTTCTAGGAGCCATGGAGCGCCTTCTGGCTTGTCTCACAGAGCACTATGGTGGTGCTTTCCCGGTGTGGTTGTCACCTGTGCAGGCAGTGATAATCCCCATAGCTGATCGCCATGTGGTCTATGCGCATGAGATCGAGAGCGATCTGAGGAACGAAGGCATTAGGGTCCGGGTTGATGACCGGCCCCAGAGGATGAACATGAAGATAAGGGATGCCCAGCTGGAGAAGGTGCCATATATGCTTGTGGTGGGTGATAAGGAGATGGCTTCCTCGAGCGCCTCGGTTCGCCTGAGGAGCGGTGAGGATCTTGGGTTGGAGAAGGTTGACGAAGTCAAGAGCAGAATAGCATTAGCTGTAGAGGAGAAGTCCTGAATACGTTTCGCGGGAGTAGACGGAGTATAGTCAGGGAAGTACCGACTAACAGGAGAATCAGGGCCAGGGAGGTCCGTCTCATAGGAGAGGACGGCAAGCAGCTTGGCGTCGTTCCTCTGCCGAAGGCGTTGCAGGTTGCTCAGGAGCGGGGTCTGGATCTGGTGCAGGTGGCTCCGACGAATCCGCCGGTGTGCCGTATTCTGGACTATGGCAAGTACAAGTATGAGCAGACGAAGAAGGAGCGCAAGGCAAAGAAGAGCCAGAGAGTCGGTCTGCTGAAAGAGGTACGTCTAAGACCGAAGATAGAAGAACACGATCTGCAGGCGAAGATCAAGACTACCAGGAAGTTGCTGGAGCAGGGCAACAAGGTTAGACTGGTATTGAGGTTCAGGGGACGTGAAGTCGTCTATCCTGAACTGGGGTGGAAGGTCCTGCGTGAAGTAGCTGAAGCCTCGAAGGACATGGCTGTAGTGAGCAACACTGCCACCGAGCAGAGGAGCATATCGCTGGTCTTAGCGCCTGTCTCTCTGAAAAAACCTAAGGAGACTGTAACAAATGCCGAAACTGAAAACCCATAAAGGGGCAAAGGGCCGCTTTCATGTCACAGGTGGCGGCAAGCTGATGCGTACCAAGTGCGGCAAGAGCCATCTGAGACGTAAGAAGGCCCCCAGAACAAAGCGCCTATATGATGAGAAAGTACCGGTGTCGCCACACGACAGGAAGAGGTTGAGGAGGCTGCTGCCCTACGAATAAGGGCGCTTGTGAGGTGATCATGAACACGGATGTGCTGGTGCCGATCTTCGGGATAGTCTTCGTTTTCGGCATACCTTTGTTGGCGATCTGGACTGAGTACAAGAAGGACAAGGCACTGATCGAGAAGGGACTGTATCAGCCGTCCCTGCCTTCTGCCCGTCCCGGCTGGGTGCTACTTCTAGTAGGCGCCATAGTGACCGGCATCGGCATAGCCGGTCTCATCAGTGCTTTCGTTTTCGATCTGGACAGGTTGGCCGGCATACCGGGGCTTGTCTGCCTGTGTGTCGGCATTGGCCTGATAATCGTGTATGCAGTTGCCAGAGATAAGAAGGACAGTGCCCAGGGGTAAAAGGAGGGATCGTGCCAAGAGCCAGTAGCGGGAAAGTGACTCACAGACGACATAAAAAGGTGCTTGAGATAACCAAAGGGCATAGAGCGGCCAGGCACAAGCTTTACCGGACAGCTCACGAGTCTATGCTTCATGCCCTGGATTACTCCTACCGTCACCGACGTCAGCGAAAGGGCGACTTCAGGGCGCTATGGATCGCCCGGATAAATGCCGGGGCACGGTCGAACGGGCTTACATATAGCCAGTTGATGGCAAGGTTGAGGCAGTCGAATGTAGAGATCAACCGCAAGATGCTGGCCGAGATGGCAGTTCGAGATCCCTCGGGTTTCTCTGGGTTAGTTGCTTCGGTCACTGGTGACAACCTGTCTCGCGCGGAATGACGTAATGGCTGAGCATTTCGGGCGTTTTGAACAAGGATCGTTATGCGCGGCATCCAATGCTGGAACGACTCAATGGTCTTCATTCACAGGCTCTCGATGAGCTAGACAAGATCACCGATCTTCGTGCGCTGGAGTCCTGGCGTGTCCGTCATCTCGGGAAGAAGAGTGATCTGACCCTGATTCTCCGTTCTCTGGCTGCCCTGCCTGCGGAGGAACGGCCAGTGGTGGGTAACAGG
>JBLRXG010000111.1:0-4333 GCA_047920855.1 Dehalococcoidia bacterium
GAAGCCGGTAATGCACGTACCTTTCACTACCGTTGGGTCACTGCTATAATGGACGATTCAGAGACGTTGAACAATAATGCAAGGAGGAAAATCCGATGGAAGATGCGAAAGTGGTGATAAACCTCAAGGAAGGCATCATCGAAATGGAGGGTCCCGCCGACTTCGTAAAACAGTGTCTTGACATGTACGGGCCTGGTATCAGAAGACTGCTGGGCCTACCACAGGATACTGCGGCCGCGCCGGAGAAAGCCGGTGGCGTACCCCGGAAGAGGAAAGCAGCGGTTGCCAGGCCGCGCAGGGGACGACGGGCTACTGTCATGGCGACGATGCGGGAGGATCTGGAGGTTGGCTTCTTTGACAAGCCGCGCTCCACTGCAGAGATCAAACAACGATTGAGTGACGCGGGCCTTACCTTTACAGACACCGGTGTCAGAGCGAACTTGAGGAAACTAACTCAGGACGGGGTACTCGACGCCGTCAAAAAGGGCCGGTCGGTGAGCTTTAAGCGACGTCCCTGATCCTGATCGGGAAGGCATGCCCCGGGCTGGTCGCTTTGGGAGGCATGAACCCGGCTCTGTGATCTGTCCGGACCTGGAGGGACCACCCCGCACACCAGCCAGGTGTCTGCCCCGGACTACAGGACTCCCAGATTATGAAGCACGTGAACTATCAGTACGATATAGAGAGAAACGCTCAAGCTGACATGTACAAACCGCCAGGTTCTCAAGAATCTCCCTGCCAGCCGGAACCTCTGCATGTAGCCGGTTATCACCATAGTGGCAACGATAATGTACAGCGCTAGCCCTGTGCCCAGTGTTGGAGCGAACTGCGGTGGCCGCCCCATGTGCTGGGTGAAATGCATAGATATTAGTAGAAACGCCACAAGGTTACCGAAGACATGGATCTTGAGCAGTCTGCCAAAGCGCTGCGGAGAGCGGCGCCTGGCCAAGACATAGGTGGGCGTGAAAATGGCGATATATCCGGCGCCGACAAAGCTCAACCAGTGATGGAAATACAGAGGCCCCACGTAGAAATGCATGTTCCACCAGCGCGAGTAGGTGCCAATGCTCAGTATGACGATTGCTATGATCAGCAAAGAAGCGAACCAGAACTGGGGCTCTCCTGTCAGTGGTCTTCGTTTCACATTGCCTCCTCTTGTCCGGTATATGGTACACCTTCCCGGATAAGATGAACAGGACGCTACGTGATACTATATGCCTGCCTGTGCGTTAATCCATGCGGGCCTGCCCTGACGGCGCGGTCGCTACCGCCGCCGGCGAAGATTGCGCGGGACTTCGTACATCGCGTCCACATCCCGCTTATTGGGGCAGAGGAACGTGAGCACCCCGGCGACGTCGGCTGTGGAGGGCTGCTGGAAGCCAATAAACAGGTTCTCGTGCCTGAGAATCGTGATCTCCGGCTGTTCCGGCCACACGGACATGGTGACCGTGCCCGTGTAGAACTCGAACATTCGCGCCAGGTTCCTGGCCTTCAGGAAGACTGTGCTGGCCATGTCCCCTCCCCTGCTCTGCCGGCTCAGCGTCGCCCGCGCCGGTGATGACACTCGTCGACAGCAACGGTATGTAGAATTGCTACTCATGTCGATGCTGCGACGCTCCTGTAGGCTGCGCGTGTCCATGGCCGGGCTGCTACAAAGCCGGCGGGAGCACGGTGTAACAATCCGATGATTCGTCGGGCAAGAGAACGCAACGGGGCTGATGGAGCGCCCTCAAGGGAGCATATTACATGCTCCCGGCACTGGATGATAGACTATCGGTTGAGAGGAAGAAAGGCAGGCTACGTTCAAAATGAGTAGATTTGTGCTCCAGAAACACCATGCAACTCGCCTCCACTATGATTTCCGGCTGGAAATGGAAGGAGTGCTCAAGAGCTGGGCCGTGCCAAAAGGCCCTCCTACCGAGTCCGGCATTCGACGATTGGCGATTCAGGTAGATGATCATCCGGTGAGCTACATAGATTTCGAAGGAGACATCGCCGAAGGTTTGTACGGCGCGGGCAAGGTCGAAATCTGGGACAAAGGTGAATACGAACTCCAACAGAACGAGTCCAACCTGTTAGCATTCTCGCTTCATGGCGATAGACTGCAGGGGGAGTACGCTCTGGTTCATACGGGTGACCAGAACTGGCTGTTGTTAAAGAGAAAAGGCCGATAATCCATACAGAACGTAAGGCTGAGGCGGAGATCAGAGCGTGCACCGACACAGGTAGATACTCCAGACACAATCCGTCTATTTGTACCCAGGGCGCCGAAGCTCAACACCCGGGCTTATAGCGGACCTAATCGGTATGGTGTCCCCGGATTCTCAGAGCAGGCCTTAGCGGCAGGGGGTTGACCGGGCGCCCGGTCGTCCGATCCGGAGCAGGCTTAGAGGAAAGGTCTCACCAGAGTGACGGTTGCCGGCGATGCCACTGGCGACTTCTAGATCTCCGTCGCGAGTTCGGCGTGGTTGTGACGTATCCACTCCCCAACCCGCTGCCTTATCAGCTGCGCAAGCTCAGCCATCTCGAGCGCTTCTTTCTCGGTGACCATGCCGGGCCGTTCATAATCGCTGATGTTCCGTTTGCGGCGGAGTTTCTGGAGTTGGCGAATCCTGCGTTCATCCAACTGGAGAGTGAGCGACAGAGACTGGATTACGTAGTAGTGATAAGCCTCTCTGCTAGCGCGGTAACCGGCGGCTGCCAGTGCTGCCGCCGAAGACTGCAATGCCGCATTGTGGGCCATATCCAGCCTACCTTCGCTGCTCAGCCCGGACACCTGGCAGTCCTTGAGAGCACGGTCGGCTACTGCCAGCAGATCAGCGATCTCCCGCGCCGTCGGCTTATGCGCCTTTAGCCAGCCTGTTTCCAGCCAGTGTTCGAAGCTCATTCTCATCACCAACCAGGAGGATCTTGTCTCCCGACAGTATATCCCGCACAAAATGATGGTCTTCGGACGACCTCTTACGAAACTCTGCTACCGTGTAGACTACCGGGTTGACCTCACGACTCAAGACTCTCTCGGCATCGGAGACCAGGTCGACCACATCGCCAAAGCTGATATCACCTACCACGAGCAGATCCACATCACTTAACCTATTCTCGGTTTTGCCGGCCATTGAGCCGAAGATGAAGGCAAGCCTGATATCTCCCGCGCGGGGCTCCAGAGCCCTCCTGAGAGTGTCTGCTACACCGGCAGTCTTAAGCATCAACCCGTGCAGCTCATCGAAGACCGGGCTGCGCCGGTTCGCCTGGTAGTATTTCTGTCTTCCCTCGGTAGCCGACACCAGGATGCCGGTCTTCTCCAGGCGTACGAGCTCACGGCTGAGATTCGTGGAGTCCTCACCGATCAAGGCCGTCAGTTGGCGCACGAAATAGCGCCCATCAGGATGGGTGAAGAGCCAGGCAAGCGCCCTGGCCCTGAGTCTTGACCCCAATAGCGTTTCCAGCATCGCGTTCGAATGCAGTGTCATCTACTGTTATAGCAGTACATTATACCGCGCCCGGCAACGAAGTCAAGCCCTGTACCGGTAAGATGGTCAAGTAGTAACGACTCACACCGAGGGTCTGCGGGCATCGCCCCCAATGCTCCTGTAGTTCTGATGGAGTCTCGATCTATCCCGACTCATCGCGAAGAAACTCAAAGACTGCTCGCTCCAGCGTTTTGGGCACATAGTACCTCGTTTCGCCGGGCCTGAATGGTACGGTGTGGCCGGATTTCAGGGGCGCCACATCCCGAGGGGTCGGGACTACGAAGCAACCCGGCTGTGTGCCTTGCGGCTATATTCGCGGGGGCGTGTTAACCGGGGCCAGCTCAGACCAAATTGGTATGGTGTCCCCGAATTCCCAGGCGGGTTATCCGCGGCATAACGGCTGCCTCCTGCATGGCTGATCAGTATAGTGTCCCCCCAATCCTGAGTTAGCTCGTGCCCACAGAGCGGCGCTGGCCTTGCTAAACGACATGACATGCTCTACCACTGCAAGGTTGGCAAGATCGCGTGAGTTGATGAGCATACCGACTAACGCCTAGAGTCTTCCTGAATGCTATCATAACCCCCTTGACAACTCTCATGTTTACTGATATACTATCATAAATAGGTATGCCAGAGGTGCGATATGCAAGAGTTGAGTTTGCCCAGGATTCTGACAATCAAGGAGGTGGCTGAGTACTTCAGAATCCGAGAGGAGACCGTATTGGGGGAGATAGAGGAGGGACGATTGGAGGGATTCAGGATAGGAAACGAGTGGCGTCTCACAGAGGAGCAGCTGGCAGAGTTCGTCAACCGGAACCATAGGTCGGTGTCAAGAGGGAGGGAAAACCGACCCTCGGTACAAT
>JBLRXG010000112.1:0-4328 GCA_047920855.1 Dehalococcoidia bacterium
CGAAATACGCCTCCTTGTACCTCCGGTTATCCGGATCGTTCCAGAAATGGAGAGGCATAGGCGGGGCAGCCGCTTCACAAACAAGCTCCCCCTGTCGATCAAGCACCGAGCGACCGCTTTCATCGTACGCCTTCACCTTCATGCCCAGGCCGGGGCCCTGCAACTCGCCAGCGTATACGGGTTGAATCGGGCTCCCGGTGAAGAAACAGCCGTTGATATCGGTCCCTCCGGCACTCGAGTTGAAATGCAGGTCCTTCTTGATCTCTCTGTACACGTACTCAAATCCTTCGGCGGAAAGGGGCGAACCGGTTTGCCACATCTGCTTCAGAGACGACAGGTCAAAATGGCGAGCCGGACTGAAACCCTCACTCCTCAGATAGTTGATGTAGCTTGCGCTACACCCGAACATGGTCACTCTCTCGTCCTGGATCAGTTGCCACGCGGCTCCCGGTCCGGGATATGCGGGATTGCCGTCATACAAGATTATCGTGTTGCCGGTAGCCAGAGAAGTCATCATCCAGTTCCACATCATCCAGCTACAGGTGGTGATGAAGAAATGTACATCATCCCGCTTCAGATCGGTGTGAATGATCAGTTCCTTCAGCTGGTTGATCAGGATGCCCGCTGACCCCTGAACGAGGCACTTGGGCTTGCCCGTCGTTCCTGAGGAGAACATGATGTACACAGGATGGTCGGCGGGCAGCTGCTCGAACCGAAGCTCAGGCTTGCCCTCGGACAGAAACTCGACATAATGCACCGAGTCGCTGATATGACTGATGTCGGGTCGCTGCTCCCTGTAGCCGGCCACTATCACCTTCTCGATGGATGGTATCCCGTCGGCGATGTGAGCAGCGTTGTCGAGCGAACTGAAAGGCTTACCTTTGTAGAAGTAGCCGTCAGCCGTAAAGAGCACTTTGGGCTCGATCTGGCCGAAGCGCTCGATAGCGGCGCCTGCTCCGATGTCGGTGGCACAGGAGGCCCAGACAGCGCCGATGCTGGTACTGGCAAGCATGGCCACGGCCGTCTCGATCATGTTGGGCATGTAGGCCGCCACGCGATCGCCAGGCTTGAGTCCCATATCACGAAGCGATCTTGCCAGGCGCGCTACTGCATCGTGAAGCCCGGCATAACTCATACGGACTGTCTTCTGGGTCTCACCCCGGAAAACGAAGGCGGTGCGGGCATCGCAGTATCTCAGGAGATTTTCGGCGAAGTTCAGCTTAGCCCCGATGAACCACCGCGCACCCGGCATCCTGGTCTCATCGTCAACCACCGCATCATACCTCCTGGAGGCCCTGACGCCGACGAAATCCCAGACCGCGGCCCAGAAGTCGGGGATGTTACTCACCGACCAGTCGTACAGATCGCGATGAGAGGAGATTCTGGTACCGTGCCGATCATTGACCAGGCTCATGAAGCCGGTCATGGCGGCCTGTCTCTTCCGTTCCTCAGAGGGCTGCCAGAGAGGCACCTTCATCTCACTTGTACCCTAGAATCAACCTGAAGTAGTCACGTCAGTCATTGATCAGATACCCGCGATTCGTAATCACGTACCCGCCGACCAGCCTCATCCGGACCGAGCCAAAACATGTCCCATTCACAACCCGGCAAACAGGGCCTATCCATGTCGGGGCCCTAGTGACGGTTATCCCTCGTAGGGAGTCCAGTATATGTCAAGAATCGTATTGGTTGAATGCTCGGTGCGGAAGCAGGCCTTAACCTGCATCCCGATCTCAGGTTTTCCGTGCTCCAGATAGCCTTTGAATATGGTGCATACGCCAGGTAACTCAACGTCAATCTGAAAGTAGGGAGTAGTAAGCTCTACGCCCACGCCGGCATACTCCACACGCGCGTAGGTATGTATCGTTCCCACCACAGGCTGAGGCAATTCCTCCCAGACCATAGGCTGGTTGCAGTCAGGACAGTCGGCACGCGGTGGAAGCCACAGTCTATTCTCACCACACTCGCGATTGATGCATTTTGTGGCGAGGAGCCTGCCCTCCGTGAGCCCTTTGAAGAACGGCGAGAGTTTGCCATACGTGTGCCTGTGTGCCAAACTCCGGGGCCACTCTATCACCATGGCCGGTTCGGACTGGATTACCCTCGTCGGCTTGCCAATGTACTTCGCTGTCAGCTCTTCTGATGTCATAACCCTCTCCTTCAGAAACCCTTCTTTAGAATGCCCACGGTGACGTGTGACCCTACACCGGCGTGAGAGACCCACAGCGCCTGCTTAGCATTCGGCACCTGAAGGCTCCTCCAATCTGCGGGCTTCTTCTTGCCAAATGAGTCCCATATCTTGGCGTCGCCATGGAACTTATCATACTTCCCCTGTATCTGCCACAGGCACTCCACTCCCTGGAATATACCCGTCGCTCCCACAGCATGCATTGTGCCTATCAACCCGCCAGACAGATTTGCGGGGCACTTGCCTTCATAATAGGCGTCTCCAGATTCGATGTAGTCAGGTTCCTGCCCATAGGGTCGGAGTCCGATGTCTCCGTAGGTTTGAATATCACTTATGGTGAATGCATCATGAAGCTCCACGAGATCAAGCTCTTCCAGTGGATCCTTGATGCCGGCCATTCCATAGGCGAAATAGGCGGCAAATCGTGCAGCAGCGAAGCTCTCGAATCCCGGCCAACGCTCCCCCTCCTTCTTGCGCAGACCCTTGTACATATCAGGGGTCTCATTCGGCAGCAAAGGGATTTCCATGTCTCTGCGATCAGCCACCCTCAACGTATGACTACCGCCGGCGATGAAGACCTCACAAGGTTTGTCAGTCAACTTGTAAGCTGTCTCCTCGTCGCAAAGTAACATGCACGCAGCTCCATCCGTCATGGCACAGCACTCAAGAAAACGTAACGGATAGGTCGACATCGGGCTATTGAGGATATCCTGAATCGTATATTTGCCTGGCTGCTGGGCGTATGGCGAGTAATAGGCATATAGGTGATTCTTCACAGCCACCTTGGCCCTGGTCTCCTCGGACAGATCATATGCCCAGGCGAACCGGACGGCCATAGGAGCATAATAGGCAGCATAAATGCGAGACAGCCTGGTTTCAAAATCCTTACAGGCCGCGGTAGAGATGTAGTAGTTGCCTGTTCGTGTATCCACTTCAGACATTCTCTCCCACCCGACTGCCAAAGCAACATCAGCGTATCCGCTGGCGACGGCCATGGCGGCAGTGAGCACAGTGGAGCCACCCGTGGCTCCACCCGTCTTGATGCCTATGTTGTACATAGGATCCAGACCAAGATAGTCAGTAACCTTTGCTTCGCAAAGAAGCTGATCCTGAAAGTGGTCGGCAAACTCGCCGCAGGCAAGGAAGTTGATCAACCCCTTGATTTCCATCGGAGAGAGCTTCAGATCGTTACTTTCTAGCATCTGCCGGAAAGCTACCATGACTTGCTCCTCCAGCTTCATTTCCGGGCAGAACTTCTTGTAGTTCGTGAGGCCGCCAGCGACGGCGAATACCTTTCTGTTCCACTTGGGAATACGCAGATTACCCTTCTTCAGAACAATCACCTAGATCACTCCTTTCTCTCGTCACAGTCGCGCCAGCGGCCGCGTCCCCCGTGACCGATGCCCGCGTATCAGCCCAGCTAACGCATCAATACTCATAGAGCCGCATTCTGGCGCCAGACGCCGAAGCTCTAACCTGTGCGCGTCCGAACTCAACGCCTGCTTCGCACAGCCAGGATCATATCATCAATATTGAATTGATCCTCGTCAGAACGCCGTCACAGAGATCTCCGTGAACAGCCTGCATGGCAGCTTCGTAGCCTGAAGACCCTCCCCCGGGCAATGCCTGACTTACTATCCTGTGCAAGCAACAAAGCCGGTCTCTGGCACGGTTGACCGTACGTCTGCTGTGTGAGCGCCCCAACTCTATCATCAGGTGGCCCCTTTGTCAAAAGAGCGTGCTCGCTCAACGCACTAGTTACACGCATCGGTTCCACACAGGTCCTCCTGCTCTATTGGACCAGCTGGTGCACCTACACGTGCCCGCTCCACCCGCATTGGAGGAGCCGCAAACCGCGTTGGCAGTCCATCTGCAGCATATATGACGATCATGATTCTCTGTAGGTGTCCGCAGCTTCTCAGCTATGACATGGTTGCCAGGTGAGGTATCACGATGAGCAAAGGACATGATGGGAGAGACAGATCCCCGGGCAAGAAGCAAAGCTGTGATAGCGGCTTGGTCTACTGACGGCCCTTACCTTGGTCACCGTCCGTCGCATGACCAGCACGACTTCAACAACGGATCACCGTCTCAACCGGAAGACTGCTGGAGAACCGATATTATGGATTGCCTGAGTGCT
>JBLRXG010000113.1:0-4255 GCA_047920855.1 Dehalococcoidia bacterium
GATGGCTTCGAGAGGAGACATGGAGTCGGGGTCGAGCCGCCTGATTTCCTCGGCCAGCCGGGAGTCCTGCGAAAATAGGGGGATCTGAGGCGACGCCTTGCTGTGCCTCACTTTGCCCCTAGCTGTGGCGCGGCCTTCGAGTTCGGCCAGCACCTCCCGGGCACGGGCGATGACAGTCTTGGGCAGGCCGGCAAGCTGAGCAACATGGATGCCGTAGCTCCTGTCGGTGCTCCCGGGGACTATCCTGTGCAAGAACACGACCCTGTCCCCTTCCTCAGCCACCGCCACGTTGAAGTTCTTGACCCTGGGCAGGATATCGGCCAGGTCCACCAGTTCATGATAGTGGGTGGCGAAGAGGGTTTTGGCCCCGAGGTCCGGCCGGTTGTGGATGAACTCGACGACCGCCCAGGCGATGGACAACCCGTCATAGGTGGACGTACCGCGACCGATCTCGTCCAGGATGATGAAGGAGCGCGGGGTAGCATTGTTCAGTATATTGGCTGCCTCGGTCATCTCAACCATGAAGGTGGACTGTCCGGCGGCCAGGTCCTCCTGCGCACCTATGCGTGTGAAGATGCGATCGACTATTCCGATGCGTGCCGACTCGGCGGGCACGAAGCTCCCCACCTGGGCCATAAGGATGATCAGGGCCACCTGCCTGAGATAGGTGGACTTCCCCGACATATTGGGGCCGGTCAGTATGATGAGTTGATCCCCGCTGTTACACAGGGAGGCATCGTTGGGGACGAAGCTATCGCGGCCGATGCTCTGTTCCACCACGGGGTGACGTCCACCCTTGATGTCAACGACATCATCGTCGGCCAGCGCCGGCCTGACGTAGTTATGCCGGGCTGCTACCTCGGCAAGGCTGGCAAGCACGTCGATCTCCGCTATAGTCCTTGCGGTGCCGAGGATCCGCTCACCAAGGGCGGATATCTGCTGACATAGCTGCCGGAAGATCGTAGTCTCCAGGTCGGCGATCTTCTCCTGGGCGTTCAGGATCAACGATTCGTATTCTTTCAGTTCGGGGGTGAAGAACCTCTCGGCCTCGGCCAGCGTCTGTTTGCGAACGTAGTCCTCCGGCACTGAACTCAGGTTGGTCCGGGAGACCTCAATGTAGTAGCCGAAGACCCTGTTGTAGCCTACCTTTAGTGACCGGATACCCGTGCGCCGCCTCTCCCTCTGCTCCAGGCCGGCCAGGTATTCCCTCGCCTGCCGGGAGTCGCGCCGGATCTCGTCCAGTTCGGGGGAGAAGCCCTCCCTTATCACGCCGCCCTGCTCAAGTTCGCCCGGTTCGTCGGCGATCGCCCGACCTATCAAGTCTACGATATCGGGACACGGCTTGAGGTCATCGCGCAGCCGCCTGACAGCATGATCCTGAGCCAGCGTGTCCTTCAACGCGGGCACCCTCTCGAGGCCGCACCGAAGGGTGGTCAACTCGCGCGGCATGACGCGTCCGCTACTGACCCGGTTGACCAGCCTCTCCAGGTCGGCAATATCCGTTAGGAGAGAGATGACCTCCTGCCTGGCAGCGGCCTGCCGGTGAAACCAGGCCACTGCCTCCAGCCGACCGTTCAGGGTCTCCAGGTCAAGCAGGGGATGTCCCAGCCAGCTCTTCAGCAGTCTGCCACCCATCGGCGTGCGGGTCAGGTCGATGACGGAGAGCAGCGAGTGGCCGCTCTCGCCCCACCGGCCGCCCTGGAACAGCTCAAGGTTGCGTATGGTCTGGCCATCGAGAGTCATGAACGAATCCGTGGAGTACGTAGTGACCCTGCTTAGCCGGGGCAGAGTATCCTTCTGCGTCTCATTGACATAATGAACCAGGGCACCGGCAGCGCGTACGGCCAGGGGCAGACCGGCGCAGCCATAGCCTTCGAGGCCGACAACCGCGAAATGCTGAAGCAACGTCTCCCGGGCTATGTCAAGATCGAACCAGTAGCTGTCCAGACGGCTTATGGTGAACGGAAACGGACTATCATCTTCACTGTCGTCCGGCAGAACGATCTCGCTGGGCTGAAGTCGCTCCAGTTCCGGCATTACGCCGTCGACGGATAACTGGGTAGTAGCGAACTCGCCGGTGGTGATGTCGACGTAGGCGATGCCGGCCCGGTCGGCCTCGATGACCAGACAGGCCAGGTAGTTATTGCGCTTACTCTCAAGCAGATCGGGCTCGAGCACCGTGCCCGGCGTGACGACACGGACAACATCCCTCTCGACGAGTCCCTTGCCCGGGGGACTCAGCTGCTCGCAGATGGCGACCTTATGGCCGCGGTTGATGAGCCTGGCCAGGTAGTTGTCCAGGGCATGGTGGGGGATGCCTGCCATGGGCACCCTCTGACCCTTGCCCATCTCGCGGGACGTCAGGACTACGTCCAGCTCCCGCGAGGCGACCCTGGCATCGTCGTCAAAGGTCTCGTAGAAGTCGCCCAAGCGGAAGAAGACGATTGCTTCAGGGTACCTCTGCTTGACCTTGAGATACTGCTTCCTGAGAGGGGTTACAGCCATCCCGGCCATTTTACTACATTCGTTGAAACGAGTTGAATTGCCTGTTATGATTCGCTCGCTGTTTCAGAGCGAACCAGGCAATGCAAGAAGAAGTTGCGATTTCGGTCGACGATGAGTTCCGCGAGATGGTGGACGAGGAGCGGATACGGAAGCTGGTTCAGTCCGTCCTCAAGGCGGAGGGTGTAGCTCCGCCCTACGAGGTGGGGGTCGTCTTCACCGATTCCGATACAGTCAGGGAACTCAACCGGGACTACAGGGGGCTGGATGAGCCCACCGATGTTCTTGCCTTCCATATGCTCCCGCGGGAGGGAGACGACCAGGTCTTCCCCCACCCGCCCGACGGAGTAGCCCGCCCGGGAGAGGTGGTCATCTCCTGCCCGACAGCCGAGGAGCAGGCCAGAGAACAGGGGCATTCAATGGAAAGGGAGCTGACCGTGCTTGTCATCCACGGTGTGCTGCACCTGCTGGGCTACGACCATGAAGATCCGGAGGAAGAAGCCGTGATGAGGGCCAAGGAGAAGCAACACCTCGACAGCTGTTTGTCATAGTTTCGCGAGCGGCGGGCGGCAGGTCCAGGCAGTTCTCAGCCCGGCACCAGCACTACAACCTGCGTGCCTGCGGGGAGGGTCGACGAGGTAACGGAGAGACCTGGTTTTTCCTCGATCTCCTTGACCCGCATCTTCTCCAGGAACCTGTCCGGCGGACTCAGCTGGCGAGTTGACGCCTCCGTCTTGTAGTGCATGGGAATGACGATCGACGGTCCCAGTTGCCTGACTATCTCCACGGCTGCATCGACGGTAACGGTCGAGCCCTCTCCGACCGGCACGAAGAGCACGTCGATGTCCCCAATCTCTTCAACCGACTGCGGTCCCAGGGGATGCCCCAGGTCGCCTAGATGACATAGAGTCACATCATCCATCTCGATGACGTATATCGTGTTCTTCCCGAGCGTAGCCCCCTTGTTGCCGTCGTGGAAGACGGCGACGCCGGTGATGAATGTGCCGCCGATTTCGTATTCGCCCGGACTCTTGATCAGCCGGGGAGAACCGGCGACCCCTTCTGTATAGCTGTGACCGGGATGGAGATGGCTCACCGTAACTATGTCCGCATTCGGTTCGCCCAGACGGTACCCCGTGTCGGGATGGCAGGGATCGGTAATAACCGTCTTCTCCTTTCCTTTCAGGAGGAAGCAGGAGTGCCCCAGCCACTTGATATCCATCTGACTGCAAAGCATACCCTTTTTTCGCCTCTTTGTCGATAGTCTTGGACCCCGGGTAGCGGAGATCACCAAGGCCAGATTGCTGGCGGATCTGGCCCATCCGTGAACACGGAGCGATTGACAATGAACGGTGCAGTCGCTAGCATTCAGAGACGGGAGATCGACAGGATGAAGGCGAAAATACTGGAGGTCCTGCGGGAGAGGCGCAACTCCGTGTCGGGCGAGGAGCTCGCCAGGCAGGTGGGCGCTTCCCGTGCTTCCATCTCGAGGCATATACTGGAACTGAGGAGGCATGGCTATGTGATAGAGTCTTCGCGCAGGGGACGCAGGCTGGTCTCCTCACCGGACTTGCTACTTCCGTTCGAGTTTCCCGGCCTGGAGCACAGGATTCACTACTTCCCTGAGATTGGCTCTACGATGGACGCTGCCAGGGAGCTGGCCAGGAGAGGCGAAGAGGAGGGAACGATCGTGGTGGCTGAGGCCCAGACACGCGGACGGGGGAGGCT
Organism: Dehalococcoidia bacterium; assembly: GCA_047920855.1. Lineage (GTDB taxonomy): Bacteria > Chloroflexota > Dehalococcoidia > GIF9 > AB-539-J10 > RBG-13-51-36. Next base: position 4,231 of record JBLRXG010000113.1, read on the forward strand.
GAGCAGGGAGTGGCTCTCACCGCAG
>JBLRXG010000114.1:0-4216 GCA_047920855.1 Dehalococcoidia bacterium
TAGGTCAAAGAGGGCAGCGAACACCGCCCTCTGCCTCATCCTGGCTCTGTCTCCCCTCAGCCTATGTGAAAAGACCCTACTGGACCCGTCTCCGTTCAGGCAGATGAATGCATCGCCGGAGTTGGAGTCGGAATCCATGGCACAGGATACACCCAGCCCCAGGTCAGCCCGAAGACGCTTGCGGGCGACCTCGGCCATCGCCTCGGCTACTGCGGGGCTCTCCTCACCGTGCCTCCCCATGATCGACTCATCCACGCCCAATGCCGCCTTGGCGCGGTGATTGCCGGCCAGGAGTCCTCCTGCGAAGCAGGTAGGACTCTCAGCACAGTCGGCTATAGCATTGCACAGAACACCGTCAGTGGATGACTCCATGGTAGCGAGGGTGAGGTTCCTAGAGTTCAGCAACGCGCAGACCACACATCCCAGTGTATCATCATCCACACCCCAGATATGGGCGGCAAGGGCCCGGCGAACCTGCTCTTCGCTATTCGAGATGATACTGCGGGCTTCCTCCTCTGTCGCCGCTTTGGCTGTGATCCGGAGATAGACGCCATCGGGATGGATGTATGTTGCCAGTGTTGGGTTGGATAGCCGCGATAGAGGCGCCACCAACTCCTCCACCCTGGCCTCCGCAAGCCTGAACGTCTTGATCGTCCTAGACAGTATTGTTGCCCTCTCAGCCTTCTCTCTTATCCTGGGAAGAACGCTGTCTTCCCACATCAGCTTCATCTCGGCCGGTGGCCCGGGCAGGGCGATAATGATGTGTTCTCCCTTTTCCACCCACCATCCCGGTGCCGTGCCAATGCGATTCTGAATCACCTCCGCTGACGGTATGACAGACGCCTGCCTTATGTTGCTCTGTGGTATCCCGCCGGGATAGCGGCTAAGAAGGCGCTGCAATGCGTTCCAGAGCCTCTGATCGATCGTAAGCTCCTCGCCAACGAGCCTGGCAATCGCCTCACGTGTAATATCGTCCTCGGTGGGTCCCAACCCGCCTGTTACGATGATGATGTCTGCTCTATCCCAGGCTCGCCTCAGGGTATCGAGTAGTCTACCCTCGTTGTCGCCCACCGTGGAGATGTAATGCAGGTCGATGCCCAGCACGGACAGCTGATTTGCCAGAAAGGATGAGTCGGTATCGACTATGTTACCCAGCAGGATTTCGGTACCGACGGGTATTATCTCTGTCTTCATTCTGAAGGGACACTCCTGGTGAGGCAAGGTTGCCTGGTCAGCACTTGCTGGCTGAGATACCCAGATACTTCTCTACTATCGCCATAGCGCAGTATCTTCCGCACATGCTACATGTGGCTCCGTCAACGGGTATCTTGCTGTGTATCCGTCGTGAGAGTTCGGGATCAAGAGACAGTTTGGCCTGGTTGTCCCAATCTAGAGCCTTTCGCGCCATGGACATCTGCTCATCCCACTCTCGGGCTCCCTTAACGCCCTTAACGATGTCAGCGGCGTGAGCGGCTATCCGGGAAGCAATAACGCCCTCTCTCACATCATCCACACTGGGAAGCGACAGATGCTCTGTAGGAGTAACATAACACAGAAAATCGGCGCCCGCCGCGGCCGCTATTGCGCCGCCGATGGCGGCTGTGATGTGATCATACCCGGCGCCGATGTCGGTGACCAGAGGCCCGAGCACATAGAAGGGAGCTCCGCGGGACAGTGATTTCTCCAACTGAACATTGGCAGCGATGTGGTCCAGGGGAAGGTGTCCGGGACCTTCTATCATGGCCTGTACACCGGCTTCCCGGGAGCGCCGCACCAACTCCCCGAGTATGATCAGCTCTTCTATCTGAGCCGCATCTGTGGCGTCCGCCACACAACCCGGTCGCATGCCATCACCGAGGCTCAGAACGAAATCGTACTCAAGAGCCAGATCGAGCAGACGATCGAAGTGCTCATAGAGCGGGTTCTCATGTTCGTTATGTAGCATCCAGGCGATCAGAAACGCTCCTCCCCGAGACACTATGTCGGTGACTCTGCCACTACTCTTCAGTCTGGCCACAGATGCCTGTGTTACTCCACAATGGACGGTCATGAAGTCCACCCCATCCTCCGCGTGATCCTTGATCGCGGCGAAAACCTCATCCACGGTCATGCTGACAATGGCACCACGCTTCTCAATCGCCTCCACGCCTGCCTGATATATGGGCACTGTCCCCACAGGTACAGTGCTGGCATCTAGAATTGCCTTCCTGATAGCCGGGATATCGCCTGCAGTACTCAAGTCCATAACTGCATCGACACCATATTGGATGGCCGCGCGCAGTTTAGCCAACTCCTTTTCCAGATCACAGGAATCCGACGATGTCCCGATGTTCGCGTTGACCTTGGTTCTCAGTCCGGTCCCGATACCGCAAGGGTTGAGATTGACGTGACTAGCATTGGCAGGAATCACGATCTCACCAATGATCAACCCGTTCGCGATCAGGTCGGCTTCTACGCCCTCTCTCGCAGCAACGCTCTTCATCTGGGGTGAGAGCACACCCTTCCGTGCTAACTGCATCTGGGTCATCGTACCGAAGTCGTCGAACGGCTCCTCATGACAGCAAATCTAACACACAGTGACTGCTGGTGCAAACGCAGAACTCGGGGTAGCTTCATGGGGATATGCGTGGCTCCGAGTGACGATCAGGACAGAGTCCTCAGAATCTCTCTCTGGGCTCTGAACAGCCTGTCTATGCCGTGCTGCGACAGCGAAAGCAACCTATCTGCGGTCTCTCTTGAGAACGCCTTCCCCTCTGCGGTTCCCTGAATCTCGACGAACTCGCTGCTGTCGGTCATGACAACGTTGAAATCGACCTCAGCCCTGTGATCTTCTTCGTAACAGAGGTCAAGGAGCATCACGCCGTCCACAATACCCACGCTAGTAGCGGCCACCATCTTGTTGAGTGGCATCAACGGCAGAATGCCTTGCTTCCTCAAGTTGTGAAAAGCATGATATAGGGCGATACACCCTCCCGTTATGGCGGCAGTCCTGGTTCCCCCATCGGCCTGCAGTACATCACAGTCCACTACAATCGTCTTCTCTCCGAGGACGGCCAGATCGGTGACGGCTCGCAGGCTGCGGCCGATCAGACGCTGAATCTCCTGGCTTCTACCTTCGCCCTTATCTCGGGGTGTGCGTGTGGCAGTGGAACGCGGCAGCATAGCGTACTCAGCCGTAACCCAGCCCCGACCGGTACCCCTGAGGAATCCAGGCACCCTATCATCCAGGGTCACAGAACACAGCACCCTCGTCTGGCCAAGTTCAATCAAAGCCGAACCCTCGGCAAATGTCTGGTATCCCAGGGTGATACGAACGGGACGGAGCTTGTCCGCAGCCCGATCATCTACTCTCGGCATGGCCCCGAAAGTATAGCAGACTGTGCACAGGTCTGCCTTGAGGTTCGGCACTGCCAATCGCTACCGTTGCGATCCCTGATAGACCCTGATGAACCTCTCTAGAGAGCGATCGTATGTTCTCTCAACATCATCCGGAAACAGGCACGCGGGAAGCTGACGTGAGCGCCAATGATACCTTAGACACTCACAGCAGAGCCCCTTCCTGCTGCACGGTTCATATGTGCAGTTACAGGCCTCCTTGTTCTGCTCTATGGTACATTCCCTCATGAATACCCTCCTTCATTTCCATCTTGTTCACTGCCGCCTCCGGACAGAGGTCATGGATAAGGCTGTTGCGGCAGTATGCTATCATATCCGAAGATGGAGTCCGGTGAAAGGAATACGCGGGTTGCGCCCTACAGTTGATGCCTACCTAGACATCGAGACGACCGGTCTGAGCCCGGTATTCAATGATATCACGGTCATAGGTATCTGCCTTGCAGGCGGGGACACCAACAGGTTCACTCAGCTTGTCGGAGATGAGGCAACGAAAGCGAACTTGCTAGGGGTCCTCAGCCATGCCGACACGATATACACCTACAATGGGAAACGCTTCGATCTGCCCTTCATTCATTGCCGCCTTGGCATTGATCTAAGAGACCGATTTCTACACCATGATCTGATGCACGATTGCTGGCGTCACAACCTGTTCGGAGGATTCAAGGCCGTGGAACGTAGACTGGGTATCCCGCGACAACTCCGCGATATCGACGGAGCAGAGGCTGTCTCGCTGTGGTGGAGGTATCGGGTCGACGACGACCGAGAAGCCCTCGGTCTGCTGCCGGAGTATAATAGGGAGGACGTGGTCAATCTGATAGCG
>JBLRXG010000115.1:0-4199 GCA_047920855.1 Dehalococcoidia bacterium
TACGAAGCCTCTGCGCTTACACAGTGAGACGATCTTGTCCATGCTTACATTGGAGGGCATAGCGGGATTCCTTTCTCCGTTGAACGGGAGCTTAGAATATCAGCTTTGCTCGGGGGCGTCAAAGCGAATGCATGCGTAGACGGGATGGATTACCCGTCCATCGCAGACTGGCAATCTGTGCTGGTATTACTTACCTTTCTTCCTGTCGGGCTTCGAGCCAGCAAAGCTAAGCGCATCATCCTGCAGGCTGATCGTTATCGTGTCGCCTTCCTTGAACTCTCCCTGGAGTATCTTCGTCGAGACCGGATTCTCCACGTATCTCTGGATGGCACGACGCAGGGGACGGGCCCCGTATGCAGGATCATAGCCCTTTTCGGCCAGCCAGGCCCTGGCGTCGTCGCCGATATCGATTTTGATGCCGCGTTCGGACAACCTTAGCTCCACCTCGCGCATGAGTAGACCGACGATGCTCTTCAGGTGCTCCTCGGTCAGGGGGTGGAATATGATGGTATCGTCTATCCTGTTGAGCAGCTCGGGGCGAAAAGTCCGTTTGAGGGCGCTCTCTATGGCGGCCCTCATCCGCGCTTCACCGTTGCCCTCTTTGCGTAGAAGGCCTATGCCGTCACGGTGGAACTCCTCCGTACCGAGGTTGCTGGTCATTATTATCACCGTGTTCCTGAAATCCACGGTCCGGCCATGCCCGTCGGTAAGCCTGCCGTCCTCCAGCAACTGCAGTAGTATATTGAAGACGTCGGGATGTGCCTTCTCCACCTCGTCGAAGAGGACGACCCGGTAGGGACGGCGGCGCACCGCCTCGGTGAGTTGTCCCCCTTCCTCATATCCCACGTATCCCGGAGGCGCTCCGATAAGGCGCGACACGGTGTGCTTTTCCATGTACTCCGACATGTCCAGCCTTACCATGGTCTCTTCGTCGTCGAACAGGAATTCAGCCAGGGCGCGGGCGAGTTCGGTCTTACCCACCCCTGTCGGCCCCAGAAAGACGAAGCTGCCGATGGGGCGCTTGGGATCCTTGAGTCCAGCCCTGCTTCGCTTGATCGCCTCGGAGACCGCGGTGACCGCCTCCTCCTGGTTGATTATCCGCTGGTGGATCCTCTCCTCCATGTGCACCAGCTTGTCTGTCTCGGTCTCCATCATGCGCGAGACCGGTATCCCGGTCCACTGGGCGACCAGCGCGGCGATATCCTCCTCGTCCACCACGCTATCGAGCTTCTTGTCCTTCTGCCACTCCGACTTTGCCTGATCGTACTGCTGCTGCAGGCGCATCCTCTCTGCCTTCAACTCGGCGGCTTTCTGATAGTCCTGCCGTTCGGAAGCGGCTTTCTCCTGGTCAACCAGGCCCTTCATCTGCCGGTCCAGATCCTTAACCTCTGGGGGAGCACTTTCCATGTCGATACGCAGCTTGCTGGCTGCCTCGTCGATCAGGTCTATTGCCTTGTCCGGCAGGAACCTGTCCGAGATATACCTCTGGCTCAGCTTGGCTGCCGCTACCAGGGCTGAATCCTCGATATCTATCTTGTGGTGGGCCTCATATCTGGCACGTAGTCCGCGGAGCATCTCTATGGTTGTCTCGATGCTCGGTTCTTCGAGGAATACAGGCTGGAAACGTCGTTCCAGTGCCTTGTCCTTTTCTATGTGCCTGCGGTACTCATCAAGGGTGGTTGCCCCGATGCACTGCATCTCCCCGCGGGCCAGCGCCGGCTTCAGCATATTGCTCGCGTCGATGGCCCCCTCGGCGGCTCCTGCCCCGACTACGGTGTGCAGTTCGTCGATGAACATGATGACCTCGCCGGCCGCCTGCCGGACCTCGTCCAGGACGGCCTTCAGCCTCTCCTCGAACTCGCCCCGGAACTTGCTTCCCGCTACCAGTGCTCCCATGTCCAGCGCGATCACCTTCCTGCCCTTCAGCGAATCCGGCACGTCTTCGGCGACGATCTTCTGGGCCAACCCCTCCGCGATAGCGGTCTTACCCACGCCGGCCTCACCGATGACGACGGGGTTGTTCTTAGTCCGGCGGGAGAGTATTTGTGCAACCCGCTTGATCTCCTCCTCTCTCCCGATCACCGGGTCGAGCTTGCCGTGACGGGCCAGTTCGGTCAGGTCACGTCCGTATTTCTCCAGGGAGCGGTACTTGCTCTCCGCCTGTCGGTCGGTGACCCGGTGGCCGCCGCGTATCTTCTGCAGAGCCTGGTAGATATTCTCCTGGGTAACGCCCGATTCCGCCAGAATCGTTGCCGCTTCACCGCGCGTTTCTCCGGCGATGGCGATGAGCAGGTGCTCGGTGCTCACGAACTCATCCTTGAATCTGTCGGCTTCGTGGTTGGCGTTCTCCAGCAGGGCAGAGGTTCGCGGCGTGGCGTAGATCTGCCCTGTCTCGTAAGCTACCCTGGGGAACCGCTCGAGAGTCGTTCCCGTCTTCCTTCTGATATCGTCGACATCCACCTTCAGTTCCCCCAGTATCTCCTGAGTTATGCCCTTCTCCTGCTCGAGCAGGGCCATGAGGACGTGCTCGACGTCCCACTGGTTGTGGCGATAGCGACGAACCAGTTCCTGCGAGGCCGCCAGGACCTCCTGTGCCTGCTCGGTGAATCTCTCCTGTTTCATCTTCCTACACCTCCTTCCATTCTGCGTCTTCCGCCGTGCCCCCGGCGGTATCCTCCCTCTCCTCCTCGGTGACCTCCATGAGTCTCCTCTCCATCTCCTCCATCTGGTCCTGCATCTCCTTCATCCTCTGCATCAGCCTCATTGCCACCTCCACCCCGGCCACGTTGACTCCACAATCGCTCATAAGGGCCTTAATATAGCGCAGCCGGTCGATGTCCTCCTCCGAGTAGAGGCGTATGTTGCCGCTTGAGCGCTCCGGCTGCACCAGTCCCAGCCTCTCGTAGTAGCGCAGCGTGTGGGCTTCAATGCCTATGATCCTCGCGGCCACGCTTATCACGTATCTCGGTCTCGATTCCCAGTCGGTCATAATCGCACCCCGATCTATGCCGGTCGCAAAGACCGCAGCTTTTCGAACAGCTTCCTTTCCTCGTCGGTCAGATTCGTGGGCAGGACCACCTTCGCCCTGGCGAGCATGTCTCCATGCTTCTTGCCGCCCAGACCGGGCATCCCTTTCCCCGCCAGCCGGAAGACCTTGCCGTTCTGGGTCTCGACCGGTATCTTCAGGGACAGATTGCCGTTCAGGGTGGGCAGCGTGACCTCACCGCCCAGCATCGCGGTGGCCAGCGGCACCGGCACGTCGGCGTAGATATCGTCTCCCTTTCGCTCGAAGAGTTTATGCGGCAGGAGTTTCACTACAAGGTAGAGGTCGCCCCTGCTTCCGCCGGCATGGCCGGCCCCTCCTTCTCCCGCTATACGAATCCTCGAACCGTCTTTCACCCCTGCCGGGATCTTGACCTCGAGGCGCCTGGGGCTCGTCCTGATGCCTGCGCCGTTGCAGGCGGTACAGGCCCGGTTGCCCACACTGCCTGTGCCGCCGCAGGAGGCACACGGCTCCCCGGTCTGAAGATGTATCAGGCGCTTGGAGCCGTGGTAGGCCTCATCCAGGGTTACTTCGATGGTCGATTCAGCATCCTGGCCGCGCTGTGGCCCGCGTCTCATCCTGGAGCCGGCAGAACCTCCGAAGAGGTTGGAGAAGATGTCGCCCAGGTCCCCCAGGTCTCCATACTGGTAAGTTGTGCCTCCCTGGCCGAAATCCCACTTCACTCTCTCCTGGCCTCCCTGCCGGGCGAACTGGTCCGCGTATTCCCACTGGTCGCCGTACTGGTCGTATTTCTTGCGTTTCTCGGGGTCGGACAGGACCTGGTATGCAGCGTTGATCTCCTTGAACCTCGCCTCAGCCGCCTTATCGTTGGGATTGAGGTCGGGGTGGTGTTTGCGCGCAAGGCGTCGGTAGGCCTGCTTGACCTCTTTGTCCGAGGCCTTCCTGTCTACGCCCAGTGTCTTGTAGTAATCCTTACCTGCCATATCCCTTTACTCCCGCTCCATTATAGAATCATTGAAATTTTTTGTCAACTATTGTGAAGAGACTTGACAATATTGGTTAACTTTCCTATAATAATGGCGAACTGAGAGTGGGGCTCAGTAAAAGAATAGAGAAAGGAGGAAAGTAGAATGGCGATAGAAAGATGGCATCCGATAACTGATCTTATGAGTCTGAGGCAGGCGATGGACAGGTT
>JBLRXG010000116.1:0-4182 GCA_047920855.1 Dehalococcoidia bacterium
CCGTCGGCGAGGATGGCGATAGACGTCTGAGCGACTTCGTCGAAGATCGCGCCAGTCTCGCACCAACTGAAGCTACCTCGCAGCAACTGCTCAAAGAACAAATGGACAGAGTGCTCGATGAGCTTACCGAGCGCGAGAAGAGGGTACTGCAGCTCAGATTCGGACTCAGAGACGGATGTCCTCGAACTCTGGAAGAGGTGGGTAGAGAGTTCAACGTGACTCGAGAGAGAATACGGCAGATCGAAGGCAAGGCTCTGCGCAAGTTACGTCATCCCTCCCGCAGTCGAAGACTCAAGGGCTATCTAGAGTGATTCACCAGAACAGTGGGAGAGTATCCAATCCCTGGAAGGGGATTGCACATTCCCCGGGAATGCTCAGCCACCCTGATCTTAGCTGAGATCGCATTGTCAGCCCCTGACCCCACAGTATGTCCTCAACGCCCAGGAGATGTGTTGACAGGCTCTTCGGCAGTTGATGCTACACTGGTACCGGCGGGACAGCGGCGTAAGGGCGGCTGCCGGGCGGGCACCTTGGATGGATGCGGCGGTTGCCGCGGTGCCCGTCCGGGGAACTCCGACAGGGTGATCGCATCACCGTTTTTCAGCCCGTAATCGGACAGGAGGTCAGTATGGACAGGGCAGAGAACGGAACTCGGTCAGGCCGGGGCACAGGCATGCGTTCACGGCTGAAAGCCATGTCTGCGCTCGGGCCGAAAGCCTGGCGGGGAGCGGCGCTCGCACTGCTCATAAGTACTGCGGTCCTCTTCCTGGGTATAACCATCGGCGGAGGGGTACACAGCTTCGCGAACGGGCTGGCCAATCTCGTCTTTGCCGTTCTGCTCGGGGTTCTGTCCCTCGCACTGGGCTCTCTCATTGTCAAGGTACTGGGCTTGATTCAGAAACTCCGGCAGCCCTATCGCTGGATCCTGTTCGGATCGCTGTTTCTGCTGATCAACGTGCTCGTCGCCTCTGTTCGCCTCATGAGCAACGCCGTCGCCGTGGCCCTGTATCTCGTGATAGCGGCATCCCTGCTCGGAGCAGGGATCGCTGCGTGGATCGCCGCCAGGAAGGAGAACCGCCCGCGGAGGGTCCCGGCGGTGTTCAGCATTGTCGGTGCCGTCGGGCTGTGCGTCCTGCTGGTCTGGTTTGCCTGGCCCGGCCAACCTTATACCGTTCCCGACCCTGTCCACGGTCAGGCTGCGCAGCCGGCAACCGGGCTCAGCCATCCGGCAGAGGCAGGCCCGTACAACGTGCTGGAGTTGACCTACGGCAGCGGTACGGATAAGCACCGCAGTGAATACGGAGCGGACGTCGATATCACAACAGACAGCGTAGACGTGTCACCCATGGTCGACAAACCGATGGCCCCTGTTCTCTGGCTGCGCAACACCTTCTGGGGCTTCGGCCTCAATGAGGTTCCGCTGAATGCCCGGGTCTGGTATCCCGATGGAGAGGGACAGTTTCCGCTTGTGCTCGTGGTGCACGGAAACCACATGATGGATGACTTCTCCGATCCCGGCTATGACTACCTGGGCGCGCTGCTGGCCAGCCGCGGGTATATCGTGGCTTCTGTAGACCAGAATTTCCTCAATACAGGCGGCTTCATCGAGGGTATACTGGGAGGGCTGAGAGCCGAAAACGATGCCCGTGCCTACTCCTGCTTCGTCACCTCTCGCTGTGGCACGCCTGGAACGAGACTGAAGGCCATCCCTTTGAAGGCATTGTCGACACGGACAACATAGGCCTGATCGGCCATTCCAGGGGCGGGGAGGCCGCTGCCATCGCCGCCGCCTTCAATCATCTGCCTTTCCATCCCGGAAATGCCTATATCACCTTCGATTTCGGCTATAACATCCGATCGATAATCGCGATCGCCCCGTCGGACGGGCAGTTCCAGCCGCGCAGGCAGAGGACAGAACTGAGCAATATCAACTATCTCGTCCTCCAGGGGTCGGCCGACAGCGATGTGCGTTCATTCCAGGGAGCCAGGCAGTATGACCGCGTATCTCTTACCGAAGGCAGCGACCTCTTCAAGGCGGCAGTCTATATCCACGGCGCCAACCACGGGCAGTTCAACACCCGCTGGGGACGCATAGACCAGTCCTTCTCCCGGCTCTTCCTGGATAGGAGCAATATCATGCCACCAGACGTGCAGGAACTGACCGCCAAAGCGTTCATCAGCAGCTTCCTGGAAGATACCCTGCGGGGCTTTCGTGAGTACCGCCGGTTGTTCACGGATCCGTCCGTGCGCCGATACTGGCTGCCGGAGACTTTCTGTCACATTCAGTATCTGGACGGGGCCACCATGATCGTCGCCGATTTCGAGGAGGACATGGACCTCACCACCCTCACCATCGATGGAGGCAGGGCTGTCGGCGAGAACCTCGTTTCCTGGCGCGAAGAACCGCTTGAACTCGGTCCCGGGACCTTACGGAACAGCACGAGCGTTCGCCTCGGCTGGGACGCTGAACGCGAAGGAGAGGCCGCTTACACCCTGGTGCTGCCGGAAGGATTTTCGGAGCAGGTGGATGCCACCTCTCTCACCTTCGCCCTGGCCAACGTAAGCCCGGGCCGTGCTCCCGTCGACTTCACGATAGTGGTACGCGACAGCGCCGGTGAAGAGGCCTCGCTGCCGCTGAGCCACATCGCCACCCTGCTGCCTCCCCCGCAGTACCGGATGTTCAAGAGGCCACTGGGAGTCGAGTTTCTGTCGGAGCCCGTCTTCAGCACCTATACCTTCTTGCTGTCCGACTTCTCGGCGGCAAACGCGGCCCTCGACCCCGGGGCCATCGCCGGGATCCGCTTCCTCTTCGACAGCACCTCGGGAGCGGTCTATCTTGATGATGTAGGCCTTAACCGGTGAGTGCCTGAGGGTGGGTGAATGTGTGCCCGGGCACCTGCGCCCATACCGACGCCTGATGGCGGCGCATACTGCACCACTGCCATATCATGACAGGGTTTGTTAGGCGATAGACGCCACCTTGGAGGCACCGGGACTACCCGACCCGTCGGTTCCGTGCCATTCTGGCTTGATGAAGCACCGTGTGCCTGAAACCGGGTACGGGAGTTCTCCCTTCTGGAGCAGCAGAGCCAGAGTTCGTGCCTGTGGAAATGCCCTGTCTACTGGACGACGGTTCCCGTAGAGTCAGGCCTGGCTTTCAAGAAAGGAATCGACAGAGGGTACTTCCACAGTTCGCCCCGGCTGGCCTTCACGGCCGCCATTATGCAGAAGATCAGATCGAGCACGCCCAGAACGACAAGCTCGGTGCCGTCGAGGCAGTCCCCCCGACCAATAAAACTCACAGTGTCCGTCATCATGTGCAGCCGGACCGGAGACACACAAGACCGATGAATATCCCCTCAGTCTGCTGTGAGTTGGTTGCTGCTCGACTCACCGATGGCCCCGAGGTCCGACGGGCCTGACCAGCGCTCAGAAAGGATTATGAAGCTATATGGATTGGGAAGAAAGGTTAAGTGAAGTAAGGTCCCGACACCTTGACATCTCGGCCTGCCACCGATTATACTATATGATATGCACAGGGGGCGCTGAGTCGCCTCCTGCGGGTGGTCACCCTGGGGTGGCAGGGAGTCAGTAGTGGAACCGACCTGTTGAAGGCCGGTTCTTGTGTTTTCAAGGGGGTGATGCTTATGGATGTGAGGGTCCTGCACCGAGACAGGCCGCTATGTCCCCGATCGTAGGGGCGGCAAGCCCCGGGTCCGAAAGTCTCTTGGCCAGAGACAGCGGTCTCCATGACAGGCCAGATCCACCGAACAGGGCAAAAGTGGTCACACCGGTGAAGCTGTGACTACGGGACTCGTCCGGGTCCCGCGGCGGTGAAAGCCTTCTGTGCCCCGGAGACAGGTCGGGGTGTGTGACGAACCCTTCATAGGAGTATGGAATCTCTCATCTGGACTGATGGACCGTGAGGGATTTCCGAAGATTCTGCGACTAAGTATATAAAGAACAGAAGAACCAGCGCATAGACAGCCGAACATCGTAATGGGAAGCTGAGAAGCGCTGCCTTAATCTGGTCACCCGGGCAGCGTGGAGCTAGTGGTGAAACCGGCCCAAAGTAGCTTGGGCCGGTTTTTCGTTCCTCAGGGAGGTGATGACTATGGAAGTCAGAGTCGTGAGCTAGATAGGCCCGATGCCCCCGGTCGGGGGGGCAGAAGGCAGGAGAAG
>JBLRXG010000117.1:0-4119 GCA_047920855.1 Dehalococcoidia bacterium
TCTCCAGCGTGTTGCCGTGTGCCGTTCCTACCAGTTGCACGCCGCGCTCAGCGATGGTGCGGGCCGCTACAGCCTCGAGCTCGGTACCTATCTCATCGATGATGATAACCTCAGGCATGTGGTTTTCGACTGCCTCGATCATCACCGCGTGTTGTTCGAGAGGCGTGGCCACCTGCATTCTCCGTGCATGCCCTATCGCGGGATGAGGGATGTCCCCATCCCCCGCTATCTCATTGGAGGTATCGATTACGATGACGCGCTTCTTAAAATCGTCCGCCAGCACCCGGGCTACTTCGCGCAGCATGGTCGTCTTACCGATGCCCGGTCGCCCCAGCAGCAGAACGCTTTTGCCCGATTCGATGAGATCCTGGATCATCTTCACGGTGCCGAAGACGGCCCTTCCCACCCTGCAGGTCAAGCCGATCACGTGCCCGCTTCGGTTGCGTATGGCTGAGATGCGGTGGAGAGTGTGATCGATTCCTGCACGATTGTCCCCGCTGAACCGGCCGATGCGCGAAAGTATGTAGTCCATGTCGGACTGGTTTATCTCCTCGCAGTTGAGGACCAGTTCCCTATCCGGGAAACGGGCTTCCGGCAGACGGCCCAGATCTAGAACTACCTCCAGCAGTTCGCTATGGTCGGGCTGCTGGTAGATCGGGTCACGGATATGGGGAGGCAATATGTCAAGCAGCGCATCGAGATCGTCGGTGACTACCCTTCGCAATCGCATCTCCTTGATTAAGACTGAGGAAGTACTTGTGAAACCTCAGGTCATCAGTCAGTTCGGGGTGAAACGAACAGGCCAGCCGGTTCTCCTGTCGGGCTGCCACTATGGCACCGCCCGGAAGCCGGCACAAAACCTCTACTCCATCTCCCGTTGCCTTGACCAGCGGAGCTCGGACGAAGACACCTGGGAATGGTCGGTCCCCGAGTACCGGAATCGAGAGCTCCGATTCAAAGCTATCCGCTTGTCTCCCAAAGGCATTCCTTTCCACCTCCACATGCATCACTCCCAGGCTGCTCGTGTCTGCATCTGCCGGATCTTGTGCCAGAAGTACCATCCCGGCACAGGTTCCCAGCACGGGAAGGCCTCTAGTGATGAGGTCTCGAAGCGGCCCGATGAGCCCGTAGTCCCTCATCAGTATCTTTAGAGCAGTGCTTTCCCCTCCGGGAATCACGATGCCATCAAGTCCGTCCATGTGCGAAGGGAGACGTACAGGATGGGCAGTGACACCACAGCGGGATAGTATCGATATATGTTCGGCGAAACCGCCCTGCAGGGCCATGACACCTATTCTCACCTACCATCCCCTACCGGATAGCAGTTGATGCTCTGGTATAGCTTTCATGTCCAGACCTGTCATGGCGTGTCCCAGTTCTCTTGATGCCTCGGCCACGATCGCCGGGTCCTGATAATGGGTGGTGGCCTTAACGATGGCCTGTGCTCGTGCCACGGGATTGCTGGACTTGAAAATGCCCGACCCTACGAACACACCCTCAGCCCCCAACTGCATCATGAGAGCCGCATCGGCAGGCGTGGCTATTCCACCTGCGGCAAAGTTGACTACAGGCAACCTGCCCGTCCTATGTACCCTGGTTACCAGTTCAAGAGGAGCTCCCAGACTCTTTGCCTCAGCTGATAGCTCCTCCTTAGGCAAAGCCTTGAGTCTGCGAAGTCCATCCTGAACCGCCCGCATGTGCCTCACAGCTTCAACGATGTTTCCTGTCCCCGCTTCACCCTTAGTGCGCATCATAGCCGCACCTTCGGCAATGCGGCGCAGCGCTTCGCCCAGTTCACGACAGCCGCATACGAAGGGAATCCGGAAATCGTGTTTCCAAACGTGGTGGCTTTCATCCGCGGGAGTAAGCACTTCAGACTCGTCTATGAAATCGACCCCAAGAGCCTCCAGCACCTGAGCCTCGGCGAAGTGACCGATCCGGCATTTGGCCATCACGGGAATGCTTACCACCTCCATTATGGCAGTTATCACGGTCGGATCTGCCATGCGTGCAACCCCTCCATCGGCGCGGATGTCTGCAGGCACTCGCTCCAGAGCCATAACTGCGCAGGCGCCGGCATCCTCGGCGATTCTCGCTTGTTCCGCGGTGACCACATCCATAATCACCCCGCCCTTCAGCATCTGAGCCAGACCCGTCTTCACTCTCCAGGTGCCTCTTTCCATCAATCTCTAATTATAGCGTCGCGCAGGCCCGGCCGCAACGTCAGGCGTTGAGTTGCTCGCAGGACAGGTGGCCTCCGATGCCGGGACGGATACTCCGATTCGCACGGAGTCCGATCGCTACGGTGGTCAGTCCTCCCTCCAGATCGTTCTTGTAACTATCCAGCATCTCGGGATAGTCGCTCTCGCTCGGCAATGGCCTGAACCGGTGCAGGTGGAGACCGATAGGCCGAAGGCCAGGGCATAATCTCCATGGTCTCCTACACCACATGTCTGTTCACCTCTTGAATCGGCCGACGTCTCGGCACACCCGGACGACGCGGATAGCGCGCCGGTGTCCAACTGGTCTTCCGTATTATGACAAGATAGCGCATATCGTTGAACTCGTCGAGTTCGATCCTTCTGATCTGCTCCACCTCCCCGCCCAGAGCGGCGATGGCTGCTCTCGCTTTGTCCACCTCATCGCCGATCTCCCCTTTCTTCTGAGCGACAAACCTTCCTCCGAGCTCGCAGAAGGGCAGACCCAGCTCTGCCAGCGTCGGGAGCGGGGCCAACGCGCGGGAGACCACCAGAGAGAACCCCTCGCGATACAGGGGTAACCGGGCCGCTTCCTCAGCCGTGCTGTTGACGACCTCTGCGCCTTCCAGTTGCAGCCTGCCGATCAGTTCATAGAGGAAGGCGATCTTCTTGGTCGTGGACTCGACGAGCACCAGCCTTATCCCTGGCAGCAGGATCTTGAGCGGCACCCCTGGAAAGCCCGCGCCCGTGCCCACATCCATAACACTGAAGCCGGGACTTGTTAACGACTCTGCCGATAGGGCGATGGTGACCGTGAGCGAGTCCAGAAAGTGCTTCACCTGCACCGATTCGTAGTCCACTATCGTTGTCAGGTTGGTCTTCTTGTTCCATTCGATCAGTTCACGATAGTAGACCTCGAACTGCTGGATCTGGCGGGCACTAAGACCCAGCCCGAGCTTAGCTGCACCTTCGATAAGCTTCTTCATCGTCCAGACCCCGGCCCCGCTGCCGATGTGCTAGGCACATCGCCCTGTCGACCACGAAATCAAGCTCATTCTAGCTTGATTGTCTTTCGGATGTCGACACTCACGGGACAGACAGCTCTGATCCTTCCGCTCTTCCGCTGCTGGCCGGGGAAGATACGGAGCGATCATGGTTTCTCAACCGCAGCCGGATGGTACTGGCACTACGATTTGACGGACTGGTATGATAAATCATACAATGCTGCTCTGCTCATCCAGGAGGTGAGAATGGGACCAAACAGCAGACGTGATATAGGCAAGTGTTTCGGCACTACTGTTCTTGGGCCTCGTGGGCAACTCGTGATTCCAGTGGAAGCTCGAAAGGAACTCGGTATAGATGCCGGCAACAAGCTGCTGGTCTTCGGTCACTTCAACGGACGGGGGCTCATTCTCGTCAAAGTCGAGACCGCTGAGGAGTTGCTCAACATCATGAGCAGCGGACTCGGTGAGCTTGCCCGGTTCATCGAAGAGAGCAAGTCCTCTGGTGCAGGGATGGAAGACGCGGCAGAGCCGGGTCACTGATTCGGCAGAATCCAGATGAGGGTCTTCTCACCGGACGCTGTGAGGCCGCTGCCGGAGGAGGCCCTTCACCATAGATAGGGGGGTCTGTATGAAAACGAGAAGGCGCCTGGTACGGATAGCCATAGTCTCTGTGATCTGTATCGGTATAGCATTGACGGTTCTCTTTGTGAGCCGTGCCGCTCCAGACGAGGCCCCCCCGGACACCGCCACCGTTGTCCGGGCCGACCTGTTGATCACCGCACCGGTGCGCGGCAATCTGGAGATGGAAAAGAAGGCATACCTGTCCTTCGGAATGAGCGGTACGGTAAGGGAAGTGCTGGTTGACTGGGGAGACAGTGTGAAGAAGGACCAGTTGCTTGCCACGCTCGATGCTCCGT
>JBLRXG010000118.1:0-4108 GCA_047920855.1 Dehalococcoidia bacterium
CCTGCCCTCTCACCCGGCGTTTCACTGCGAAAGCACATCGGCAAGGGCACCACATATTTCGGGACCCAGTTCGTTTTGAAACGAGAGGTGGTCGATGCCTACGCCGACCTTCCTTTCCGCATGGACGGCGAAGGGGAAATCATGCTCGATCTCGGCGACGAGGTGGTGGAGGAGATCAACGTGAAAAGGCTGGTGGTTGTGAGTGCAGCAGACAGACGAGGCACGTTAGAGGCACATCAAGACATGCCGGATCATAGCGTGGCCAACGATGCCAAGTACTGGGTGGCTGTGTGCACCCGGCTGACGCCCGAACTGGTGGCCGAGGGAGTGAGCCGGGAGCTTGTTCGTCACATTCAAAATATGAGGCGTGGCGCCGGGTTTGACGTTACAGACCAGATCGTCACCTACTATCAGACCGATGAACCGTCGCTCAGGCAGGTGATAGACGATTTCGCCGGCTATATCAAACAGGAGACGCTGTCTCAGGGACTCATCGATGATCTGCCGCCCGACGGAGCTTACTGTGAGAAGCATCGTGTCTCGGGCAGCCAGATATCTCTGGCGATCAGGCAGATGAATACAGATCCTAGCTAGTGCACAGCGGAGGAGTGGTGGCCGCATCTCGGGCATCGATCATGGAGCCGGATCTGCGATGACAACAGTCGATGGATCGAGGGCTTTAATCAGTTGTCTGCCAGGGCTGCCACCACGACAGCGGGCTAGGCGCCCAGGAGATTCTTCATCAGGGTGGGTCTCGTGAGGCCCATAGCTTCCAGCTAGGGTGTCGGGCGCTCTATCAGCCGTGCTGAGGTTGTCCTGGTTTCCTCTCCTCTAGCAAATACGATCTCTGTTTCTTCGCCGATCTCGCTCCTGCGGATGGCTCTGACGAGGTCTCCTACGTTGCCGATCTCGTAGCCTCCGAAGCCGATGATGACGTCGTCCCTTCTCAGACCCGCCGCGTCCGCAGGGCTGTCAGGCACCAGTTCCACAATCAGTGCGCCCCTGTCTACGGCTAGATCCATTGCGGCGGCCAGCGACGGATCCACGGTGTATAGCCCCACTCCCAGCCAGGGGTATGTCATATGCCCATAACGAATCAGGTTCGGAATGATGACCTGTGCTTCGCTGCTGCTTATCGCGAAACCCATGCCCTCCACTCCGCGGGCAACTATCTTGATGCTGGTAATGCCTATCACCTCGCCTGCCATGTTAACCAGCGGGCCGCCGCTGTTGCCGGGTACGATGGCGGCCGTGGTCTGAATCAGGTCGTAAAGGACATTGCCATCAACATTGACCGAGACATCCAGCCGGCTGACTATGCCTTCAGTAACGCTCAGTCCCTCTCCCAGGGCATTGCCGATCGCTATTACCCACTCGCCAAGATCCAGAGAACTCGATTCGCCCCATTGAGCGTAGGGTAGGTCTTCGGCATCTACCCTGATCACTGCCAGATCGGATAGTGGGTCGGTGCCCACGACATCCGCCGTGAATACCCTGCCGTCGCTAGTCTCCACAAATATGCTCTGCGAGCCCTCGACCACATGGTTGTTCGTGACGACATACCCCTTGTCATCGATGATTATGCCGGACCCGGCCCCATATTCGGTCCGCGGGCCGAAGAAGCCGGACAGGACTCTTTCCGTCGTGACCGAGACTACTGAGGGCATTGCCCTGGCGATCACAGGACGGAAATCGGGCAGCGGAGTAGCAGGTTCGCCCTGTACAGGGAACACCCAGTCTGGGTCGGTGTGTTGGTTAGGGGCATCATACTGCGGTGGGCTGTCTACGGGAGCCGTGGAGAGAACGCAGGTCCCGACGCTAAGCGCCAGTGCTAGCGGCAATAGAACTGCCAGGATGAATCTTCTGGACATTGTCCACCCACTCCAATTATAGCATTGGTGTCCTATCGCGGAGAAGGGGCGCCAGTCAAAGGCAGGGTCAGTCACGGGAGGAATGGGTGCCACCAGATCACCGTACTAACCTGCACAGCGCCGAGTCTAGTCTCTCTGCTGAACGAAAAGGAACATGAGCAAGGCTGCGACGCTCTTGGCGTCGCAGATCTGGCCGGATGCTATCAACTGAGGTATCTGTTCGAGGGGAACTTCGACTATCTCTATGCCTTCGCTATCCTCTGCCACAAGGCGACTCGGCACAAGGTCGGTAGCCAGATAGCAGTGGAGGTACTCAGTGCCGTAGCCCGGGATGGAGTAGAACCCACCCAGCTTCTCTATTCTGCGTGGTAGATAGCCGATCTCCTCCTGAAGTTCACGGCGCACTGCATCTAGAGGCTCTTCCCCCTGGTCAATCCCGCCGGCGGGTATCTCGAGAAGAAACTTGCCAACCGCGTAGCGAAACTGGCGCACAAGAAGCACTCTACCGTCTTCGTTGACCACCACCACAGCTATGCACTCGCTGTGCTCTACCACCTCCCTGATTGCCTTTCTACCGGGCGCGGTCTCGACTGTGTCTACTCGCAGTCCTACCGCGCGCCCGCGATAGACCTGCCGCGTCGTCATCTTCTTCTCGGGCTTCGACATAGGTAAGCTGAATTCGATTCTGTTATTGGTGAGACCGATCCAGGGTCTTCGGTCGCTCAAGTCTGAGCGACCGGACTGTCACCGCGATCCCGCGGGGGCTTAGCGTGGAGTTCCGTTGCAGTCTTCATGAGCGTCTGTATGAATCTCCGCTCGATCCACCTCTCAGCTTCGTCCCTATTAGACTGTAGAAGTAGGATGGCTCATGGATTCTGAGAAACCGAACTGTGTCAGAACTCAGTCGTATGGTCACGCTCTGTCCTGTCCTTAGCGGTACCTCGACCTGTCCGTCAATGCAGAGCACAACTCTGTCTCTCCGTTCAACTCTGAGGTTGACTGTGCTCTGCGGAGGCAAGACTACTGCGTGGCTCAGCCCCAGGTGACACGATATTGGCTGAAGAATGATGTCTCTGGAAAGAGGATGCAGGATCGGTCCGCCGGATGCCAGCGAATAGGCTGTACTGCCTGTCGCTGTAGCCGCAATGATGCCGTCGGCCCTGTACGTCGCTATCACCGTGCCGTCGACTTCTGCCTGTATGTTAACCAGACGAACAGCACTACTCCGAAGCACCGCGTCATTCAGTGCATGGAAGCTCGTGTCTTCAACCACAGCCTCCACCATTGCTCTCTCCTCTATCCATCCGTTGCCTTTGAGCAATCCGGGCAGTCTGGAAAGTGCTTCATCGCCGCTGATTTCCGTTATGAAGCCCAGCTTGCCCAGATTCACTCCGAGAATGGGCACCGATGAGGGGGCTGTGATCCGGGCCGCTCGCAGAATGGTGCCGTCTCCACCGATGCTTAGGATCAGATCGGTTTCGGCTATGTGTGGTCTGGCTATATCCTCATCGTGCGTCGAGCACTGCCAGGAGGATACTCCGTGGGAGGACAGTAACTCCTCGATCTGTTGAGATAGGGCCTGGGCTTTATCCGATAGAGGATGATACAGAATGCCGATACGCTTCACAGACGAGCGCAGTCTAGCATTGGCCTGTTCTGCTGTCAAACGAATAAGTGCGGGGTTCTCGGCGCATCGATGTCGGGTCAAGGTCATGAACACCCTGTCTTGTGTCTTCTAGCCTCCTGCCCATGTGATGTACCTCTCTCAGTCGGGCCGGTCTTCTGGCAGATGAGCAGTATGGACGCGGTCATCCCTACTATCACCGACCACAGCCAGTCGGGTAGCCATCATTGTTGCGGCCTTCAGCAGAGCTTGCTACAATAGCCGCAGTACTGATAGCAGGGTCGCAGCCATGACGGATTACCCGGTTCTAGTGCTTAATCAGAGCTATGAGCCCCTCAATCTCTGTCGCACTCGCCGAGCCATAGTATTGGTCTTCAGGGGCAAGGCTGAGGTTCTCGAGAACAGCAGAGGAGAACTTCGCTCTGTGCGCGAGGTGTTTCAAATACCATCGGTGATTCGACTGGTGTACATGGTAAGCCGTCCCCGGCATGAGAGAAAGCTAAGCAGATATGAGGTGTTCAGTCGCGATCAGTATACCTGTCAATACTGCGGTAGGCAGAGCAAGGAACTGACATTGGATCACGTCATACCGCGGCGCTGGGGAGGTATGCAC
>JBLRXG010000119.1:0-4081 GCA_047920855.1 Dehalococcoidia bacterium
ACTTCCTCCTGCCCCGGGGCTTGGCCCTTGCGGCAACCCCTGCCATCATAAGGGAGACTGAGTTGAGGGTACAGAAGGAAGTGATAGCGGAGAGTGCTGACCGGGAGAGACTGCTTGAACTGGCGGAGCAGATCGAGGGAAAGGAGCTTCACTTCAAGGCCCGTGCAGGTGCCGGAGACCGACTTTTCGGTTCTGTCACTTCTGCGGATATAGCGGAGGAGTTGAGCCAGGCTGTAGGCTTTACCGTTGATAAGAAGAAGATCGACATAGAGAAACCTATACGTCAGGCGGGCAGTCACGAGGTGGCAGTCAGGCTTGCGGGAGACATCAAGCCGAAGATAGCAGTGGTCATTGAGGAGGAGCAGGATTAGGTATGGCAGAGGGCAGAGTTCCGCCTCACGATATTGAGGCCGAAGAGGCGGTAATCGGGTCGCTGTTGATTGACCCTGATGCAATACTGAGGGTTCAATCGTCGCTTAAGGCGGACGATTTTCTGTCCGAGACAAATCGCGAGATATACCAGGCCTGTCTCTCGCTCTATCAACGTAACGAGGTCATCAACCAGATCACAGTAGCTCATGAGTTGATGCGCCAGGATAAGCTGGAGCAGGTCGGTGGGGCCGCTTTCCTCAGTCATCTCATCGGCAATGTGCCGACATCGCTGCACGCCGAGTACTATGCTCAGATCGTGTCCAACACGGCCATAATGCGGCGCCTGATCGCTGCCGCGCGGCAGATCGAGGTTCTGGGCTATGAAGCCAGCCCCGATATTGAGGCCAGCCTTAACAGAGCTGAGGACATACTGTTTCAGGTCCGTATGAGGCGGGACACACGGGACTTTGTGCCCATTCGGGATGCCCTGGGCCAGTATTTCGAGGAGGCTGGACCAACTACCCCGCAGCGAGACGGTGAAGTACCCAGCATAGCGACAGGTTTCGCTGCCCTGGACGATTTCCTGGGGGGGTTACAGAGGTCCGATCTGGTTGTTCTGGCGGCCAGGCCGAGCCTGGGCAAGACGAGTCTGGCGCTGAATATTGCCAGAAGCGCTGCTGTGAATCAGAAGGCCTGTGTGGCCTTCTGCAGCCTGGAGATGTCCCGTGAAGCCGTTGTGCAGAGGCTGCTATCCAGTGAGTCAGGTGTGGATTCGAGGAAGGTACGCCTCGGACGCTTCGGTGAGATCGAAGAGGCGCGGATCATGGAGGCGAGCGGAGTTCTGTCAGAGGCGCCGATCTACATAGACGATTCGCCTCAGCTTCGTGTCCTGGATATAAGGAGCAAGATAAGGCGGCTGCACTTCGAGCGCAACGTAGACCTGGTCATCATCGACTATCTGCAACTGATACAGGGCGACGGCAAGAATGAAACCCGGGTGCAGGAGATCAGCAAGATAACAAGATCCCTTAAGGCTCTGGCACGGGAGCTGAACACACCCGTACTGGCGGTCTCTCAGCTCAGCAGGGCCGTAGAGTGGCGGGCTTCACACATACCACAGCTTTCCGATCTGCGTGAGAGCGGGAGCATTGAGCAAGATGCCGATGTGGTGCTCTTCATCTATCGAGATGACATGTACTATACCGTCGAGGAGTGGAGCAAGCTGCACGATATTGAGAAGGAGCCCTATCCCCGGGGCATCGCGGACGTCATCATAGCCAAGCACCGCAATGGCCCTCTGGGGCAGCTCAAGCTACGCTTTGTGGGCAAGACCGCTAAGTTCGTCAATCTGGAAGCCGAGCTTATGCCGGCTTCATGAGGCTAGAGACATGTCGGATCGGCTATCATCGATTCCTGAGGCAGCAGTAGCGTTCGTCTCGTTGCCCGACTCGTTCTTCGTCACGACTCTGCCGAAGATTCATGACCTGGCTGAGCTCAAGACGGTGTTGTATGCGGCTTATCTGATCTTACGTAAGCAGGGTCGCGGTGGGTCTGATGTCGGCGTGGGTTCCCGAGACATGCGGGCTGAGATCGGTCGGCTGTCTCCAGAACTGGGGGAGGAAGCCATACAGCGGGCGCTGGCATCGGCTGTCGAACACGGTGCGCTGTTACACAAGCCCATGGATATCGATGGTGTATCTGAAGACGTCTATTTCGTGTCGCCTTTTCTGTCCACAGGGCATCAACGGCCTGGCGGGAATATCTTCACTCTCTACGAGCAGAACATCGGAATGATCACACCGATGATCGCCGAAGAACTGAAGGAGGCAGAGAAGCTGTATCCGCCGCCCTGGGTTGAGGAAGCCTTCAGGGAGGCGGTCCGGCTCAACAAGCGTAGCTGGAAATACATAGCCCGTATCTTGGAGAGATGGGCTAGCGAAGGTAAGGACAGTGGAGAGCATAAAGGAAACGCTGAAAAAGGTGGCCCCGACAAGTACGTCAAGGGCAAGTACGGGCACCTCGTCAAAAGATGAGGCAACCGGGTCCCCTGCGGAAGCAGGGGGCGAGGTCTGTCCCGTCTGCAGAGGAGCCGAATTCGTCCATCCTCTTCTCGATTCGGGAAAGGCCGACTACAGCCGGGTCGTGCCTTGTTCGTGTAGCAAGGGGGAACTGAGAAGGCAGAAGACCGAATTCCTCGAGAAGTACAGCAACCTGGGCTCTCTCTCGAATCTCACGTTTGACAATCTATCCGACAGAGGAAGGACGGGCAATGCCGCTTCTCAGGATCACTACGGAAAGCTCTGCCAGGCTGCCAGGGCCTTTGCCGACGATCCCCATGGCTGGCTCGTGCTTTCGGGCCCGGGTGGCTCCGGCAAGACGCACCTTGCCTGTGCAGTGGCCAATCGCCGGCTGGCTGCAGGAAAGCCGGTTTTCTACATCTGTGCTGCCGACCTGCTGGATCACCTGCGTCTGGCCTTCAGTCCGACAAGTGATACCACTCACGATGAGCTGTTTGACCAGGTGAAGAATGTACCCTTGTTGGTGCTCGATGACCTTATGCTGGGCAGCGCCACCGCCTGGGCAAGAGACAAGTTGGAGCAACTCCTCAATCACCGCTTTAATGCCCGGCTGGCCACGGTGATCACTACCGACACGCCGCCGGAGAGAATGGATGAACGTCTGCGCGGGCACCTCGGCGATGGCGAGTTCGGCCAGGTCTGGACGATCTACGGGGAATCCCCGCTCGAATACCGGGATGGTCTTGAACTCAAACTGCTGCGTAACATGCTCTTTGACAATTTCGACCATAAGAGACTGGAGCTTCCGCCTGAGCAGCGCCAGAATATACGTCAGGCCTTCAACCTGGCGGTCGGGTTCGCGCGCTCGCCGGAGGGCTGGCTGATATATCAGGGTGTCAATGGCTGCGGCAAGACGCATCTTGCGGCTGCTATAGGCAATCACCGGCGGGCGCAGGGGGAGGCGGTCTTCTTCGTCGTGGTGCCCGATCTTCTGGATCGTTTGCGCTCTTCGTTCGGCCCCGAGAGCAAGATACCATACGACAGGTTTCTGGAGAGGATCAGGGAGATTCCGCTGCTGATACTCGATGACTTCGGCGAGCAGTCGGCCACACCCTGGGCGCAGGAGAAGCTGTATCAACTGATCAACTACCGGTATAACGCGCGGCTTCCGATGGTAGTTACCACCTGTCTTTCCCTGGATGAAATCGAAACGCGGATCAGCTCGCGAATGGTCGACCCCAGGATAAGCCTCGTCTTCAACATAACCGCTCCGGACTATCGGGGCAACGTCAAGCCTGTGCGACAGCCCAAGCGCTACTAGTCCAGTCCCGATATGTTGCCCCGTCGCCTCGCTGCCCACATGATCATCGCCGTGGAGACGACCAGCAGGAGACCCGCCAATATGGCCCTCTCGACCGCAGAGGTGCTGACCACTGCGGTGCTCATGCCAACGGCAGGCAGCAATGCGGCCCTCATCATCGGCTTGAGGCCCGGATGCTGGACTATTAGATCGGCTATTGGGGGACTGGTCCTGTAGTATGTCCATACCAGGGCTCGGCCGACCGGATTGGTGACCAGGCATGCGTCCCTGAACTCACGCAGAACCTGTACCTCGTCTGCCATAGGGGTGCCGTAGGCCGCGGTGGCGATCAAACAGCGCCTGGACGGTGGCTCCTCCGGCTCTGCAGGTT
>JBLRXG010000120.1:0-4075 GCA_047920855.1 Dehalococcoidia bacterium
CGAAGACCATCAGCAACGAGGATGGTGACGAACTCAAGGGTGCTGGTGTCAGCGCTGATATGGCCGAGGACATGGTTGACGATATGCTCAAGCAGCACCTGAGAGGCGATAAGTTGTGGAAGCTTATCGCCCGGCGGGAGAGAGCTTATTCTGCCCACCGATCAGCGAGGGTAGACCTTCAGTGCAGAGTGGTGAGGCTCCTCGAGGCTAGAACCGGCTGTGCCTTGGACGAATGGGGTGATGCTCAGCCGCCGTCTGTGTGTTCCTACACCACCGGTGAACTGTGCTATCGATTCGCTCTCGGGCACTCCTTTGGCGAACTTACGGATAGTTCATGGCAGGATGAGATCGTCGTCGATTCCAGTGGCGACCACGTTGTGCATCGCAACTACATTCTAGCGCATGCGCCCGGCAAGGCAGCCGAGTTCAGGGAGAATCTTGTGAACGCTTTCCGGGAGGCACAGCCGACCGTTGAGGTCACTCGCGTCAAGAACACATATGAGGAGCTGGCGACCGCAACGCTCGGGGCAAGGAAGGCGATAGAAGAGATCAAGCAACTGGGCCTTGTTCCGGGGCGGTGCGATATCTGTCGCCGGCTGGGCATGTGATCAAGGAGGTCTGTGATGAGAGTAGTCCTTTACGCTAGAGTATCGTCGGAGGCTCAGGATGTCGATCTCTCGCTTTCGGCCCAGCTAAGGGCGCTGCGGGAGTATGCAGCAAAGCAGGGGTATCAGATCCTCAGAGAGTTCGTGGATGAGGCGGAGAGCGGTCGCACTGCCTCACGGCCTGCTTTCCGCGAGATGATCGCTCTGGCAAAGACCAAACCCCCTCCGTTTGACGCTGTACTCGTCTGGAAGCTGAATCGGTTTGCACGTAGCAGGGTTGACTCCATCACGTATAAGGCCCTGCTAAAGAGCAAGGGGATAAGGGTCATCTCGATGCACGAACCGTTGGATGACAGCCCCTCGGGCCAGCTGCTGGAAGGCGTCATCGAATCCATTGACGAGTTCTACAGCGCCAACTTGGGACAGGATATCAAGCGGGGCATGAGGGAAAACGCTCAGCGCGGTTTCTTCAACGGCAGCCGGCCTCCCTACGGCTTCCATAAGGTCCCTGTGCAGGACGGCCCGAAGACCAGATACAAGCTGGAGCCAGACCCAGAAGACTCCGTTCCTGTGAAGGTAGTTCGCAGGATGTTCAGCATGGCAATGCAGGACGTGGGCACCAAGGAAATCGCCAAAGCCTTGAATTCAGAAGGTTTCGGCACCCGGAACGGAAACCGCTGGGGAAAGACCACTGTCCATAAGGTGCTTAACAATGAGGCCTACTGCGGCACCCTTATATGGGCTGGAAGGCCCGGGCATCCAGCCATTCACAGCGGTGATCCTCCTGTGCGGGTGGAGAAGGCCTGGCCGGTCATCATCGACCCGCAAACGTTTGCTGCCGTACAGGACAAGATGGCATCCCGGAGACCGAAGGAGGTTCACCCCCGCACCGTCCCAAGCCACTATCTTCTGAGTGGGTTCCTCTTCTGTTCGTGCGGGCACGCTATGATAGGCAGGAGTGCGAAATCCCATCAGTACTACTACTATACGTGTAATGGAGGTTTCAAGAGAGGCAAGGACACGTGCAATGCCAGAGCTTTGCCGAAGGATAAGCTCGAAAGATTGGTTATCCAGCAGGTCAGGGAGAGGCTGCTTAACCAGGAGTCGTTGGAAGAACTGGTCGGTCTGGTAAATCAGGAACTCGATTCCGGCAACGATATACTCAAGGAGAAGCTTGATGCCACCGCTGCGGAACTGAATGATGTGCAGGCAAGGCTATCGAAGCTCTACGATGCTCTTGAGACCAGCAAGCTGAGCCTCGATGACCTGGCCCCCAGGATCAAGGATCTGAGGTCCCGCCAGGAGGAGCTAACCAGGGCACGACTTCAACTGCAGCTAGAACAAAGCACAAGCAAGGCCAGGCACATGGATGCCCGAATGGTAAAGGCCTATGCCGAAGACCTGAGACGTCTCCTCGATCAGGCCCGTGTCACCGAAAGCAAGGCCTTCCTCCGCTCATTCATCAAGAGAATGGAGATCGATGGGGGAAGCGCCAGTGTACACTACGTCCTGCCTGTGCCGCCAGAGGGAGGGGAAGGAGAGCCAGTGGGAGTTCTGCCTTTGGTGAACCTTGGTGGGGAAGGGGGGACTCGAACCCCCACGCCTTTCAGCACATGATCCTAAGTCATGCTCGTCTGCCAATTCCGACACTTCCCCGCCAGGCGCCACTCGATACAATAGCACGTTGGTTCTCTCGCCTCAAACCACCACCCGGCGGATCAGATACTCGTCCTCCGCCACCCACACAACCCTGAGACAGGCCCGTCCTTCTATCGGCGCAAACTGAAATGAGGTCTGCACAAGGAGCGTCCAAGAGAGGTGTTAGACATGCTTCCATACTCCCGTGGACTGGTGAACGCACAGGATAGCAATTACACGAGCCACAACAGGCCCTGCAACTGAGACGATCGGCAGCACCTGCCGGCTCTAGCTCCGCCGACGCGATCTTTGCTTCGACTCGAATCTCCCGATCTTCAGTATTCGGGCTATGTTAGCATCCGGTGAGATACTGGGCTTCAGAAGGGGTTTGGCGCTCGTCATTACAGTCGTCACACCGGGTCCGTGACCGGCATACTTACAGTCGCTGTGGATGACCACTCCTACCGTGGCAGCGCCCTTTCTATAGCATCTTCCGAATACGTTGTCGTGGTCCTCAATCAACACTATGTCCCCGAAGCGCAGCTTGTCCAGTCCGCATTTCTTCAGGGCTTTCTCATCTGACGTCATGATGTCATAGTCGCCCGTGCCCATGCTCGTTGAGCCTACACCCGACCCCATCAGGAACGAGGGCACCACCGCAACAACCGGCACGTGCAGTTCCCCGTTCTTCTCGACGATCCCCATCCGCTCTAGGAGGTTCGGGTCGATGTTGTAGACGCGGACGTCGGGATAGTCCAGTAGCTTCAGCCCCTGGCCCATACCTTTGATCAAGAACTTATCATCGTGCGTGAGTTGCTCAAGGATGTCCTGGCCGAAGTCTATGAGGAC
This sequence comes from Dehalococcoidia bacterium, assembly GCA_047920855.1. Lineage (GTDB taxonomy): Bacteria > Chloroflexota > Dehalococcoidia > GIF9 > AB-539-J10 > RBG-13-51-36. The sequence goes on from JBLRXG010000120.1 coordinate 3,093, forward strand.
ATGCTCCGCTCCGCCGTGATGACCGGTAACCACACCCTTTGCTCCCTTGGCGTCGCCTCCGATGACCCTTGCTTCGTTTCCTATGCACGCGTAGAAGTTGTAGCCCAGATTGGGAGAAGAGGACCTCTCCTTGTCATCAAGAGTGCTTGAGACCCCCGGCTCGACATGGTCTACCTCCCAGCCCAACGCCGGGTCTCCTACTCGTACGTTGTAGGTAATCCCTCCTGTACCGGGAAGCATGAAGGGCTCGCCGCTGTGCGAAACGCCATGCCGCCCTGAATGCCCGGGTCTGGAGACCGTCCCCTGCACCGACATCATGACCAGCCTGTCTTTGTTCGTTCTCATAATAGTCACCTCAGTCGATATCTTAACACAGCAGGTGCGTTTTTGTGTATGTCGGCACTCCGGTTTTATCGCACACGTGATACATGCCGCCGGCCCTCTCAGGCCCGGAGATGGATTTGGCGCCCGGCCGCGGCTATAATTGGCCGGACAGAGATGAAGGCTTTGGTACAACGCGTCTCGAAGGCCTCGGTCAGCGTGAACGACGATGTGGTAGGCGAAATCGGCCCGGGACTGGTCGTGTTACTGGGCGTCGCCCGGGATGACTCGCAGGAGGACGCCCGCTATCTGGCGAACAAGGTGGTTAACCTTCGCATCTTTGCCGACCGGAACAGCAAGTTCGCTCTCTCGGCGCTTGAGACGCGCGGCGAGATCCTCGTCGTCAGTCAGTTCACACTTCTGGGAGACTCGCGCAAGGGACGGCGGCCCAGTTTCATCAAGGCTGCCCCCCCGGAACTGGCCGAGGAGCTATACGAGTTCTTCGTCCATGAGATCCGCACCGCAGGGCTGAAGGTGGAGACGGGCGTCTTCCAGGAGCACATGCATGTCGAGATCCACAACGACGGGCCGGTGACGCTGTTGATAGAGAGTAAGACACGAAAACCGTCGCATTAGCAACTGGTTGCAACAAGCCCCGCGCC
>JBLRXG010000121.1:0-4073 GCA_047920855.1 Dehalococcoidia bacterium
AAGTTGCATTGTTCTCCAGATCCTCCCATTCCGCCCCATCATATTCCTGCCATTGATAGGTTTGCGCTCCGATAGCTGCAACAGAAAAGCTGGCATTCACACCTGCTGAAACAACTGCAGGTTACTCAGGCAGCTCTGGAGGACAATACCAAGCTCGTCATCTCCGATCAGTCAAGACTGATAAACGTTCTCGGTTTGGCCGAGGCGCTGGCCGGAACAAAGCCCAAACCGAAAACCCGGACAGAATAGTCATAGGCTCTCTAACTGGGGGACGGCGAGTATTCAAGAACTAGATGAGTGGATCCACCGCTTCGGGCATTGAGGCCCAAGACTATCCTCCCTGAATCTCTTCGTCTGCCGGTACCCGTAATGCCGGCAGGCCGGGGCGCACATCCCGAGTGATCGTGAAACATAACAGGCCCTTCTTACGTCTGGTTCACCTGGGGTGATCATCCAGCAGTGTGACTCACGTCGTCCTCCCGGTCAGTGTCCTCCCGCCAAATCGAAGCACCAAGAACAGCGCTAATCCGAGGAGGACGACCGCATAGAACACGTCGCTCAGCACGCTTGTCTTAGACAGCTCACCGGAAAGATTTACCATTGCATGGTACAGAAAGGCAGACAGTGTGCTGTAGGACGTGTTGTTGAATATCCAGGTGATGATTACTGAGCCGATGACCGCAGCTGCCATGAACTGCCAGAACGGAAGTGTCAGTAGCCCGAGCCCATGTTGGTAGGTCCCGGGTATGAAGAACAAGGGGATGTGAAAGATAGCCCACATGAATCCCAGGATGAGACTGGAAGTCAGGGCGCTATGGCGCTTCTGAAGCTCCACCAATGCATAACCCCGCCAGGCCATTTCCTCCAGCAATGGCGCAACGACGATGGCCAACAGGAAGCCGAACGGGGTGAAGCCTGCGGATCCGAGCAGCTCTGTGAGTTCTGCCGCGTCGCCTGTCACGGCCCAGGCCAGAGCACTCCCCGCAATGACCAGGGCGGGTGGTATCAGGAATACTGCCAGGTGCCACGGGAATCTGATTCGTCGGACATCGATAATGCTCTGCCGGTACTCCCGTCTTTCCGCCCGGCTAAGAGTCAGAGGTGCCAGGGCCGGGCCCGCCAGCAACAGGCCCAGTCCACTCAACGCGAACAACACGGTACCGGCAGCGGTATCGACTCCTCCGACCAGCGCCGCAGCGATGAAGAAGGACCACGTCACCCCGTGGGATATGGCGAAAAAGCGCACCAGCTTCATGAGCTATCGAGTTATACTCATCATATCAAAACCACCGGTAAGCTTCGATCTCTTCCGGTGATGACTGCAGCACCTCGGTCTGCATCGTTATCAGCACTGTAGGCGGGCAACGAGCGTCTGGACGCGAATCGGTTTCTGATTCCGGCATTGTCCTTGGGGAGTCAGGGGGCCCGAGCTAGAAAACCCCGAAAATCGGGGGCACCTGCGTTGGAGCCGGCCGTTACTCGGACAGGATTCTAGGAGATGACAGACCTATTACCGAAAGATCGCGGATAGACTATAATGATGCCTGACCATACAGTTCACTCGTAGGCCGGATATCCGGACAGCATGTTGAGAACATTGGGAAGACTCCCAGTGCGGTTGGCCTATAGACGGGTAAGGTCAATAAAACAGAAAATGTGTAATGACAAGCTAGGCTCCAGAGAAGCATGAAGCGACTGAGTACCACAGAAGCCCGAGCATTCGCCGAACGTTGGCTCCCGGCTTGGACTGGTAACGACCCAGAGTTGCTCGTGAGCTTCTATGCAGAGGACGCGTTCTATTCAGATCCGGCCGTCCCGCAAGGCGTCCAGGGAAAGGCGGCGCTTCTCGCCTATTTCAGGAAACTGTTGGCCTACAACCCTGCGTGGGTATGGACCCAGATCGAAGGCATCCCTATGGAAGGTGGCTTTCTCAATAAGTGGCTCGCGCGAATCCCAGTGCGAGATAAGACACTAGAGATTGTCGGCGTGTGTCTCGTTCAGTTGAACTGTGCCGGGAAGATAGAACGAAACGAGGTTTACTTTGACCGCACTGAACTACTTGCTGAGATCCGCCGTGCTGGGGCCTAACGAGCGCTTCCGGCCGATGCCCATGATTGCCACCGCTGTGACAAACTCGCTTCTCTTAGGACGCGTGACAATATCCTGGAGCGTCAAGGTACGTCTCCTCGTCAACGGGTATCCTTCCGAACGAGTATAGCACACAGAGATGCGTCTCCAGGCTGACGCCTATTCGGCCGTTCGCATCACCCCTCTGCTCACGCCATCCCTCCCGGACCATGCATCACGACACCTGCTGGGGCTACACCTTATGGCTTCTGCGGAACGCAGTGTGAATGCTGCGCCTCCCGAAGGTCGTACAAGAGAGCATCCATTGTCAGCACGCTGAGGGCATGCTAGACTGACTGAGGAAGCGGTCCTGAACGCGGGTGGGATTGGAGAAGAGCTTAGTCAACTAGCCCGGCGGGAGGACACGTTAGAGAGAAGTTGAGCTGGTCGACAGTTAGGCGGGCCGAGACCAGCACGGGACAGAGCCATCCTATCAGGAGGAGACGATTATGCAGGGCGATCACTACATGGGGTTAATCGCAGACTGGTATGACGATTGGTTGAGCGCGCGTCATGACGACGTTGATTTCTACTCAGGCTATCTCGACGGCTTCCAGGGAACCGCTCTCGAGCTGGCTTGCGGTACCGGCCGCATCCTTCTTCCCATTGCCAGGGCTGGTGTGCAGATTCACGGCCTCGATGGCTCCGGGGATATGCTCCGCATATTGAAGGCGAAGGCGAAAGCAGAGGGTGTTCCCGATATCCAGGTGTACCAACAACCGATGGAGTCCTTCGATATCGAAAGGCGATTCGACACCATATTCGTAGCGGGCGGCTCATTCCAATTGCTCACCGATCCCGGCGACACCATGAGTTCTCTCAGTTGTATCTACCGTCATCTAGAGGACGGCGGCTCCTTTGTCACAGACATTTTCGTCCCCTGGGATGAAATCGCCCAGCGCGAAGCCTCTGTATATCGCGTGACAAGAGACAGTTCCAGGCCGAATGGGGATCGAAGCGTTGTTCATGAGCGGTTTTCCATTGATATCGAGAAGCAGCTCAAGCTCGGGACCTACCGCTATGAATTCTACAGTGATAAGCGCCTTGCCTCATGCATCATTAATGACCTAAAGATAAGATGGTTCTGGAAAGACGAGTTTGCCAGGCTTCTTACCGATGCTGGCTTTGGCGATATCCAGCTGCTAACAGATTCTCCCCTGTACGACGAGGGTTCTTCATTCGTCTTCAAAGCCGTGAAGTAAGCATTGAGGCGTGGAGCCCGCCTAACCAGTCACTGGAGTAGCCCCGCAGGCTGGGTCATTGACTGACGGGTTCGTCCAGGCAGACCGGTAGACTTAGCGCCAATTTCCCCGATAGTAGATCGGTGCTCATGCTCCTCGCCCATCGATGTTCTCGTGTCCCAGAGGATCTTCCGCATGAGCGGCCAAGAATTCAACTGCAACTGCTCTCACAGTGGCATCGCGCGACATCAGACCGTGGCCCCCACCCTCGACGATATGCAGGGTCGAGCCGGGAATTTCATCGGCAAGTTCCTCGGCCCATTCGAGGGGTACTACTCTATCTTCGTCGCCATGGATAACCAGCGTTGGCGCATCGACGAGACGTGCAGCGACTCGCAGGTCGGCCTCTATATAGGCTCGGATGCTGTCTAGTTCGGCAACATACCATGCGGTACGCTCTTGTTTCGGAACTCGCTTGGCGATCATCTCCAGCTTCTGCTGAGCCTTTTGAAACTCGTCGAGCGTGCTCGATGCCTTGGCTTGCTGGCGCTCCCAAAGCGGGTCGAACGAAACCTCGACTCCCGCTGGCCTCGCATCAAACGCAGACTCAGGGCCATCCCGATCCAAGACCAGGAGTTGCTGTCGAATCAGATCGCTGGGCTCGTCGCCAAGCGGGAATAAATCTAAGGCAGTGCCCACCAAGACCAGTGATCGAACGCGGTCTGGGCAATTCGACGCGAACAGAACAGCGATGGGGCCACCGGC
>JBLRXG010000122.1:0-3948 GCA_047920855.1 Dehalococcoidia bacterium
CGAACATCCGGTTGACGCGCTGGAGAACCTCCCTGATCTCCTCCACAGGTTTCGGCCTGAACTTAGTGTAGTCCCTCAGATGTGTTTCGATCTTGTATAAACCTCAGCTGTAAAACTCGATCTAACCGGTCCTGCCCCCAGCCACAACCTGCCTCATAGATGCCCGGTCGGCCTCACCGCACCGGCCCGCCAAACCGCCGTATTCTAAACCATTCGGCACCCGTTCCACAAATCTCGTCGTTCAGTAGCGTTGTCACAGAGAGAGATTCGCTGCTATCTCCCTGATCTTGATCTGGAGGGGGGATTCGGCAGAGAGATCAACCACCGGCTTTCCTCTTGTCTCGAGGTCGGACATGCCCTGTTCTTCCGGAATGAGGGCCAAGATCTCCAGGCCCGAATCTGCGACGGCCTTCTCGATCTCGGGAGTCAGTTCACCTTTGACGCGGTTAATGATCTGGCCGGCCCTGCCCACGTTAGACCTCAGTTCCTCGATGAGCTTCTTCATCCGGCCTGCGGCGGTGATGCCCCTTATGGTTGGGTCGGAGACGATGAGCAGGACATCGATGTCCCTGGTTGTCTGGCGGCTGATGTGTTCAAGCCCTGCCTCACAGTCCATTATGATGTAGTGGTATTTGTGATCCTCTACCAGCTTGTCGAGGGAGTCGCGCAGGAAGCGATTGGAGGCACAGTAACATCCCGGTCCCTCCGGGCGTCCCATGGCCAGAAGGTCGAATCCCTTGGACTCCGCTAGAGACTCCACTATCTTGCCGAACAGGTACTCCTGCTTGACGATCGTGGGACTCAACTTGCCCCTGGACACATCGTCTGTCATCTTCTCCCGTATTGTACCTACAGTCTGGCTGTCATCGAGGGGCAGTCCCAGCGCCTGGTTGAGATTCGTGCTGGGATCCGCGTCCAGGGCGAGGACCAGCCCTTTCTGCGAGAGTATCTTAACGAGCAAAGCAGCGATAGTGGTCTTACCTACTCCCCCTTTTCCCGCCATGGCGATTGTCTTTGTCATTTCTTGCTTCTCCTTCTGGGTGGCTCCGGCGAAGGCAGTGAACTAACAGGCGATAGCTTCACCACTGCGTCATATTCAGGCGGGCAGACGTCCAGGCACGTGCCGCACTTGGTGCACTTCTCCTGATCTATGACCTTGACCTCCCCCTTGCCTCCCTTGATCGCTTCTGTGGGACATGTGAGGACACAGTGTTCGCAGGCTCTGTCGCACCTGTCGGGCAGGATATAGTAGACAATAAGGTCCGTGCAGACCTTAGCCGGGCAGGTCTTGTCCCTGATGTGGGCTTCATATTCGTCCCGGAAATAGCGGAGTGTTGTCAGCACAGGGTTGGGTGCCGTCCTTCCCAGCCCGCATAGCGAGCCTGCTTTAACATCCTCGGCCAACTGTAATAGAAGGTCGATGTCCTTCATCGTGCCCCGGCCTGCGGTGATCTCCTCCAGGATGTGCAACATCTGCAACGTGCCCAGGCGGCACATGGTGCACTTACCGCAGGATTCCCTGGTTGAGAAATCGAGGAAGAATCTGGCAGCATCGACCATGCAATTGTCTTCGTCCATGACGATCATGCCGCCCGAGCCCATCATGGATCCTGCCTCACGCAGGGAATCGTAGTCGATCGGGCTGTCGAGCAGGGACTCTGGCAGGCAGCCTCCCGAGGGTCCTCCTATCTGCACCGCCTTGAACTGCTTATCGTTTCTGATGCCGCCACCGATGTCATAGATCAGCTGGCGCAACGGTGTGCCCATGGGCACCTCTGCGAGCCCCGAGTTGACCACCTTGCCCGCCAGGGTGAACACCGCCGTACCTTTGCTCCCTTCGGTGCCGCTGGAAGCGAACCATTCTGCGCCGTGCTTGATTATCGAAGGGACGTAGGCGAATGTCTTGACATTGTTAAGCAAGGTGGGCTTTCCCCACAGTCCGGACTCGGCCAGGCGAGGGGGGCGTGTCCGTGGCTCGCTCCTCCTCCCCTCCATAGCCGCGACGAGCGCCGTTGACTCGCCCGACACGAATGCGCCGGCGCCTGCCGCTATCTCGATGTCAAGAGCGAAGCCGCTACCCAGGATATCATTGCCCAGTAGACCTGCTTCTCTTGCTTGCTCCAGTGCAATCCGGGTACGCCTGATAGCGAGGGGATACTCGGCCCGCACATAGATGTACCCCCGTTCAGCACCCACAGCATAGCCGGCGATGGCCATCCCCTCGATCACCTGATGCGGATCGCTCTCCAGGACGACACGGTCCATGAAGGCTCCTGGGTCTCCTTCATCGGCGTTGCATATCACATATTTCGGCGTGCCTTTGGCTTTACGACATTGCTCCCACTTCCGGTGCGTAGGAAAGCCCGCCCCTCCCCTTCCGCGGAGCCCCGACCTCTTCAGTTCTTCTATGATGTCGGCGGGCGACATTGTCAGGGCCCGCTCAAGGCCGCTGTAGCCACCGGTAGCGATGTATTGGTCTATGCTCTCAGGATCAATATGGCCGCATCGGCGCAACACGAGGCGAAGCTCGTGTTCATATCTGGGTAACTCGGGGATGTAGGCGGTTTCGCCGTCATCTATCTCGAAGGTGCCCAGCGCAAGCTCAAGGCACGGGTCGTCCCCTGCGATGTAACCTTCTACCAGGCGGGGCACGATCTCCGGGGTGACGTTGGCGTATGCCACGCTGAGGGATTCAGCCTTGCGTATGATAACCAGGGGATCGGCGTAGCACAACTCCATGCAGCCGACCTGGATGATAGGTACATCGAGGCCGTGCCTTGCCAGTTCCTTGCCGAGGGCATCGATCACATCCGTAGAACCGGCGGCCCTCCCGCAGGTAGCGGAGCTGACGAGTATGTGAGTGCTGCCCTGCAGGGCTTTCCACTCCGCGGTGGCCTTCTGCTGGATTTCTGTAAGAAGCATGTCCTAGGAAATCCCGAATCCCGGTGTTACTGATCGAGACAGACTGATCTGTCTGTGTAGGGATCTCAGGTCGCTGTACGGTTCAGTCTTCCGTGCCTCTATCATCTGCCTGCCTGTAAGGTAGCAGTGCTTCCTCCGCCTTGAAAGGCGTCATCCTGGGGAAGATCTTGTCTCCTATCAGGATCACTGGAGCCAGCATGCAACAGCCGATACAGGCCACCCTCTCCAGGCTGAAGCTGCCATCCGCGCTTGTCTCTCCCGCCTTGATCTCCAGTTCCCGCTCCAGTGCCTCCAGGATAAGCTTGCCGCCCGCCAGGTGGCAAGCAGTTCCCATACAGACAACGGTGTGATGCTTTCCCAGGGGAGTAAGACGGAACTGATTATAGAAGGTAGTAACCCCCCAGACCTCGACCTGCGGTATCCCCAGGAATTCAGAGATCGCCTGCATCGCTTCCCTGGGAATGTATCCCAGCTTCGCCTGGGTTTCCTGCAGGAGTGGTATGAGGTTTCCCCTGTCTTTTGTGTGCGACTTAAGAATCTCAGACAGAGCCTGGCCGCTCTGATCGTTGGCAATCATTCGTTTGCCGTGCCCCGGGACGTCACTTGAGCTTCTTGGCAAATGCCGGCAGAAACGTAGCTATGCCGGTCGTCTCCCTAGGGCCGATCACCACCTCCCATTCGAGGTTCAGCGCATCTTCAAGCTCACCCTTGATCCTTGCCACTTTCCCGGGAATCACTATCTTCCTGTGTTTGACCTTGCCCTCGATGCCGCATTTCTTGACGAACGTGCCTACAGCATCACCTGTGAACTTGCCTGCTGCCCAGGCAGTGAGCACTCCCAGTCCTTCTGCCTCCTTCACGCATATGTAGGCAGGAACCTTGGTCGCCTCAACCGCGGATGAAACAAGAAAGTAGGTCAGGGCCCAGTTAGTTGTGACGAGAACCGGTGAGGACTCGTCGGGTTGTCCCACCTCATAGAACTTCTCTTCTACTGCCATGGGGAAGCGAGGATCAGTGTATATGTTG
>JBLRXG010000123.1:0-3937 GCA_047920855.1 Dehalococcoidia bacterium
CTCGGGCTTAAGAGTGCGGTAGTTTATCGTCTCCGCCTTCGTTACCTCGCCGTGAGACCAACTCTTGATCTGTTCCGGTGAGGCAAGGCTTATTCGAATACCGTTGACACCGTCAAATTGCGACATTTTCCCCCTCGCTGAGTAGTTCAACGGCAAAGCCCAGACTACGTAGCTCCATGAACAGGACCCTGGTTGACTCGGGTATTCCTAGCTGCTGGATATCCTCTCCCTTCACAAGGCATTCATAGGCTTTGGCCCGCCCCATCACGTCATCCGACTTAATCGTTAGCATCTCCTGGAGTGTGTGAGCTGCGCCATATGCTTCTAGCGCCCACACCTCCATCTCGCCAAACCTTTGACCTCCGAACTGGGCCTTTCCTCCCAACGGTTGCTGGGTGATGAGCGAATACGGGCCCGTCGAACGGGCATGCACCTTATCACCAACGAGGTGGATCAGCTTCATCATGTATACAGTGCCTACGGTGACCGGCTTGTCAAACAACTCGCCGGTTCTGCCGTCCCTGAGGTCCATCTTCCCGAACGTAGGAGGATAGAGCTTGCGCTCTCTGTAGGCCCCTCGGGCCATAGACTCAAGCTCCTCATCGCCAAGATCCCGAAGCTCCCGAGCATCACCCCTACCCAGTTGCTCGAGCCAGATGCAGAGGGATGCCCGTCTAGCTGCTCCTGTCTGCTCTCCAGCCATAATCGCCGTCGCATCGAAACCGTAGCCGGCAAGCCATTCTCCAACCCTCTCAAGGTCGGTGCCGGCACTCGCTCCATCCTCGGGGCTGAAACTCACAGCGCCTGCCTTCCAGGCCATCCATGTCCTGGCCAATGCGTCCTCTATGGCAAGGGAATCGGCTCCGTCGAAGATGGGGTTCACCGCCTCGAACCCCAGTGTCTGACCTGCCCAGCCAAGATGTGCCTCGAGGACCTGCCCGATGTTCATGCGACCCGGAATGCCGAGGGGATTCAGGACGATATCGACAGGCGTACCGTCTGGAAGAAAGGGCATGTCCTCCTCAGGCAGCACGATTGAGATGACACCCTTGTTGCCGTGTCTTCCCGACATCTTATCGCCAACCGAGATCTTGCGCTTCTGAGCAACCCACACCTGGATAAGCCGGTTCACCCCCGCGGGCAGTTCGTCGTGATTATCGCGAGAGAAGACCTTGGTGCCGATCACCCTCCCCCACTCTCCCGATGGCACCCGTAACGAGCTGTCCTTCACCTCACGCGTCTTCTCTCCGAATATTGCCCGCAAGAGCTTCTCTTCTGCTGAAGGTTCCGTCTCTCCTTTGGGTGTGATCTTCCCTACCAGGATGTCATTGGATCTCACTTCAGCACCGATCCGTACTATGCCTATCTCATCGAGATTGGAGAGGCTCTCCTCACTCACATTAGGTATGTCTCTGGTAATCTCCTCAGGACCCAGCTTTGTATCACGCTCCTCGATCTCGTACTTCTCAATATGAACGGAAGTATACACATCATCCTTGACCAGTCTCCTGCTGATGATAATGGCGTCCTCAAAGTTGTATCCTCCCCAACTCATGAACGCACAAACGACGTTTTGTCCCAGTGCAAGACTACCGTCGTCTATAGAGAAGCTATCCACCAATGGTTGTCCCCTCTTCACCTTGTCGCCCTTGCTTACAATAGGGTGCTGGTTCGCGCACGTGCCCTGATTCGTTCTGGTAAACTTGATCAGATCGAACACCCGCTCCTTGCCTCTTCGATTCTTCGTAACGATCTGCGAGCTTGTTACCGACGTCACCACAGCATCCTCAGGAGCGAATATGGCCTGTCTGCTATACTTGGCTATCTCGCTCTCCATACCAGTGGCTACCAGGGGGCGTCTCGGCCGCAGTAACGGCACCGCCTGTCGCTGCATGTTGCAGCCCATCAGGGCGCGATTAGCGTCGTCGTGCTCAAGAAAAGGTATTAGACAGGCAGCGATGCTGAACAGCTGCTTGGGCGAAACATCTATGAAGTCCACGTTGTCCGTCGACTCCTTGAAGTACCGCTCTCCCTTCTTCACCTCAGCCCTGTCATGGATGAACTCGTTCCTCTCATTCAGAGGAGCATTAGCCTGGGCAATATTGTACTGGCCCTCCTCATCAGCTGACAGATACGTCACCTCGTCAGAGACAAAGGGCCTGACCCTGATCTCACGTGCCGGAATCGATGCTATCTGTCGGGCAAGCTCCTCCGTGATGAGTGCCCCGCTCTCGGCGAGCACCTTCCCGTTGTCTACTACGTCCTCTGCCAGCGTTCTGGAGATCAGGTCTTGGGCAGCGTTGGGCATCTCGTGTATCACTCTGAGGTATGGCGTCTCTATGAAACCATACTCGTTGACCGACGCGTACGTTGCCAAAGAGCCAATGAGCCCGATGTTCGGTCCCTCAGGCGTTTCTATAGGACAGATCCTGCCGTAATGTGAATGGTGAACATCCCGAACCTCGAATCCGGCCTGCTTTCTTGAGAGTCCTCCCGGACCCATCGCTGAAAGACGGCGCTTGTGAGTGAGTTCAGCCAACGGGTTGGTCTGATCCATGAACTGCGACAACTGGGATCGTCCGAAGAACTCCCTTATGGCAACAGCCACAGGACGGATGTTGATCAGACTGATAGGCGTAGCCCCTTCCGGACCGAGAATACTCATCCTCTCCTTGATAGCTCTCTCCAGTCTCAATAGGCCGATACGAAACTGCTTCTGTATCAGGAAACCAACCGCCTGAGCCCTTCGATTGCCCAGATGATCGATATCGTCAGAATCCTCCTTGCCGATGCTGACTGCGATAATGCGGCGGACTATCTGTACCAGGTCCTCGGGAGTCAAACTGGTACAATCTTGATCCACGTTCAAGCCCAGTTTCTTGTTCAGCTTGTAGCGTCCAACCTTGCCCAGGCTGTAACGGCGAGGGTTGAAAAGGAAGTTGTTCAGCAGCGCCTGAGCGCTAATGAGGCTGGGAGCCTCACCGGACGACAGCTTTCTGTATATATCGAACAAGGCATCTGACTTGCTCTTGATCAGGGGATCCCGGTCAATAGTTGAACGAATGAAGGCGTGATCGGGTGAGTTATCAACGTCCTGGAAAAGCGCCAGCAGGTCCTCGTCGCTCTCAAAGCCGATGGCACGCAGCAGAGTGGTAACCGGTATCTTTCGTTTGCCACTCACCTTTACTGAGATTACATCTCTGTTTGAAGTATCGAAATCAAGCCATGCTCCGTGTTCAGCAACAAGCTTGGCATAACCCAGTTGGCGTCCGCTTGACGCATCCCTGTCTATAGTGAAGTATACGCCTGGAAACCGAGTGAGCTGGTTAACCACCACCCGCTCAACCCCGGTGATGATGAAGGTGCCTCTATCTGTCATCAAAGGGAAGTCGCTGAAAAACAGCTCCTGCTGGTTGATCTCGCCAGTCTCCTTTGCCACCAGTTGAGCGGTTACGTAGACGGGGGACGAGTAGGTCAGTCCTCGTTCAAGGCACTCAGCGATGGAATGCTGAGGCTCGCGAAACTCATAGTCTACGAAGTGGAGTTCCAGCCTGGTGTTGGTGTAATCGTGAATGGGGGAGATCTCCTCAAAAAGCTCCTTTAGCCCTTCCTCCTGGAACCATCTGAAAGAGTTAAGCTGAACCTGAATGAGGTCCGGTATCTCCAGCGTCTCGGGCAGCTTTGCGAAGGATGTCAGCGAATCGTATTTAGACATAGAAGAAACGGTCCTGCCTATTCTTTTCCGGAGCAACGTGTTGGGTACACTATGTAGGAAAACTCACTGTGACAAGGGTAGAAGAGAATGGAGGCATAACACAAACACATCATCTTAACACCGTAGGTGAACTTTGTCAAGCGAAAGTCTCTTCCAATACAAGATGAGCCTGGAGGGGGTATCGATTTCTAGCACAAGATGAGCCTGCAAGATCAGGCCGGC
>JBLRXG010000124.1:0-3935 GCA_047920855.1 Dehalococcoidia bacterium
GCAGGGAGGGATGTACTTCACCGTCATATTGCGACCGGAGGTCGAACCGACGTATGCTCCCCTGGCGAACCTGATGGCGTCTGTTGCAGTAGCGACCACGATTGGAAAGCTGTACGGATTGACGGCTGCGGTCAAATGGCCCAACGATGTCCTGATCCACGGCAAGAAGGTCTGCGGTATCCTGTCCGAGTTGGAGATGGGGGGGGATGCGGTGAAGTTCATAAACGTAGGGATAGGAATAAATGCCAACACGGCGGTTCCCCGGTTCGCCGATAGTGCGACCTCGCTGAAGGAGGCGCTGGGAAGAGATGTCTCCAGGCGGGAGTTCCTGAAAGCGCTGATACTGGAGATAGAGAGCCGAAGGGATTCGCTGATGGACGCGGGCATGCTGGAAGAGTGGAAGTATCTGTCCACCACGCTGAACTGTGACGTACGGATAATCGCTACCGACGGAGTGATCACGGGCCGGGCGGTAGATGTAGACAGCACCGGAGCGCTGATACTAAGACATGAAGACGGCTCTCTGAAGAAGATCGTGGCCGGAGACTGCACTCAGTAATCTGCTCACGAAGATGCACTGTGTCACGCCTTTCTCACTGCGGGATCATCCTTGGGCTCGCCGTCGGCTGGTCTTCCGCGCCTTCGCCACCAGAGGAAGTAGGCTAACAGCCCGGCGATGACTATCCCGACTATGACCCACCACCAGGGGAAGGCCGGCCGATCAGGCAAAGCCACTGAATCGAAGGTGGCCACGATGTGGTAGTCGCCGTCCATGATGATGCTGGTCACACCAGACCTGACATCGGCAATGGTTGACACATCGCCGGTCCATTCCACAAAGAGATGTCCGGTAATCGGCTCAGTCACCAGTTCAACCTCAGTTCCTTCGTCATACGCGAAGGTGCCCTCACCGGGGGCGGTGACATTGCCTCCTGCTGTGCTGGTGACCACAAGGACATGGTGAACTGGAGGAGGTGGTGGTGGAGGTGATAACGGCTCCTCCTCAAAGGTAGCGGTTATGGAATAGTCACCATCGACGGTGATGGTTGTTCGGGCGTGGTGCACATCGGATATGGAGTCAACATCGCCGATCCAGCCGGCGAACTGGAAGTCGTCGTCCGCAACCGCCTCAAGATCAACCACCGTGCCGGCACCGTAGGTGAAGAAGCCTTCACCGGGAACCTCGACCGCTCCACCCTCACCGCTGCTTATCGAGAGCTCAAACTCTAACTGCTGGGTCTCACCCGTCATCGTGATGGTAAGATCCGCCCGATCGGTGGAATCCTCGCCTTCCACAGCCAGTGGAACAGCCGCCACCGTTACCAGAGCCAGGAACAGCAGCATAGAAAGGGTGATACGGAAGGGCGCTCTGAGTCGTGTATCATTGCGCACGATTACCATAGGCGAAGGTAATCTAGCACAGCACCGATCGGGATGACAACGCCCGGCCTCCAACCACCTCCGACTCAAGCCCGGACCTTCCCTCAAGACATCCCCGGTCGGTCCGCACAGCGTTGAACGGTAATCCGACCGGGCAGAACAATGAGACAGCAGCGCCGATAGTCCTGATGGTCGACTCCAAGGATGGTGTCGGGCCTCCTGGAGTCGACCATCAGGACGGAGGTTAAGTGAAAAAGCCTAGTTTAGCTTCTTCGCTTCTATTTACACAGCCACTCTCGTGACTTAATAGCTCACCTACGAGTATAGCAGTTGATTGTTAAAAACCTGTTAAGATCTGGCAGGTACGGTCAACTTCCGGCAGGTTTTTTCAGCCATGCCCACCTCGCCAGCAGACAAGTCTCGGCTATGAGGCCGGCCGTGCTATAATGAGAGGGCGTGTTGTGACAGCCGAGCGGATGATCCCGGTATACTGAGCAGCACTTCCGGCACAACGATCTGGATAATGATACGGGCAGAGGCAACTATCACGATCGAAAGACCCGCCTTGCTGCAAGGTGAGATCACTCCGCCGGGCGACAAGTCGATTTCCCACCGCGCTGCCATTCTCAATGGCATAGCCAGTGGCAGGGCCGAGATATCGAATTTCGCTCCCGGGAACGACTGCCTGGCAACAACCACCTGTCTCAGGGCCCTGGGCGTGCCCATCCGCAGGACAGGGGCAGGTGACTCGTCCATCGTGTCCGTAGACGGTAAGGGAGCCGATGGCCTGAGAGAAGCGGCCAATGTGCTGGACGCCCGGGACAGCGCGACCGCGATGCGCCTTCTGGGCGGCCTTCTGTCGGGCCTGCCTTTTCTGACGATCATCACCGGTGATGCCTCCCTTCGTTCACGCCCTATGGACAGGCTGATCGAGCCATTGAGGCTGATGGGTGCCGATATCTCGGGCAGAGCTGTAGATTCGTATGCACCGCTGGTGATCAAAGGCCGGCGACTTATGGGTGTCGAGTTCGCGCTCCCCGTGGCCAGCGCCCAGATAAAGTCGGCACTCCTGCTTGCAGGGCTTTTCGCCAGTGGCGACACGGTCTTGCGCCAACCATCTCCATCTCGAGACCATACCGAGAGACTCCTCAGGCTGATGGGAGCAAGGCTGGAAGATGACGGGAATACGGTCTCCTTGCGTCCGCTGAGCGGACACCTGGCTCCTGTGAGCCTTCGTGTGCCTGGCGATATCAGTTCAGCGGCCTACTTCCTGGTGGCCGGAACAGTCCACGGAAATGCCAGGATCATAATCAGAGACTGCGGAGTTAACCCAACCAGAACGGGGATCATCGATGTTTTGCTGGCGATGGGAGCTCGACTCAAGCTACTCAATCAGCGTGTTGAAGCCGGTGAACCGCTGGCCGATGCTGTGGTAGAATCTAGCGACCTGAAGGGAGTGGATATCGGTGGCGACCTCATTCCCCGCCTTATCGATGAGATTCCGGTGCTAGCGGTAGCCGCCTGCTCCGCCAGGGGCAAGACCGTGATCAGGGGCGCCAGGGAACTGCGGGTGAAGGAGTCAGACAGAATCGCGACGGTATCAACTGAGCTATCCCGTCTGGGTGCTACGATTGAAGCGCTGCCGGACGGCATGATAGTCCACGGCGGCAAGACCCTGTCGGGCGCAGAGGTCAGCAGCCATCTCGATCACCGACTGGCGATGACCCTAGGAGTAGCCGCCCTGATTGCGAAGGGGAAGACGACTATCAAACACGCCAATGCGGCGCGGGTGTCGTATCCATCGTTCTGGCAGGATATGAGACAGCTATCATCATAAGGGGAGAATCCTACAGGATTCGGCCAGGAGGAAATATGGCCACAGAATTGGTTCACATAGGTTTCGGCAACGTCATCGCGGTTAATCGAGTCGTTGCCCTTCTTACCGTAGAGCAGCAGCCGACGAAGCGCCTCCTGCGGGAGGCAAAGGAAACGGGGCTGTTGATCGATGCTACTCGAGGCCGGAAGGCCAAGACCGCGATTCTCTTTGATACGGGTCACATAATACTGGCCCATGTGACCGCAGAGACGATCACCAACAGGCTGGCCAGCCTGTCCGCATCGTGTGAGGAGAAAATTGAGCTGTGCACCGCCTGACCCGGCTCCAGAGGCGAGCATGGAGGCCAGTCACGAACGCAGGCACTGTCGTCCGCTGCTAATCGTGCTTTCCGGACCCTCGGGAGTGGGTAAGGATGCCGTCCTCTCCAGGATGAAGGAGTCGGGGAGCCCCTTTCACCATGTTGTTACCGCTACCACGCGTGCCAGGCGCGCCGACGAAGAGGATGGGGTTGACTATCACTTTTTGTCGAGCGACAGGTTCCAGCAGATGCTGAGCGAAGACGCGTTTCTGGAGTGGGCCGTTGTCTATGGCAACTACTATGGCGTGTTAAAAGAGGAGATCGCCTCGGCACTGTCCAAGGGCGTAGATGTAGTAGTGAAGGTAGACGTTCAGGGTGCCTCTACTATCAAGAAAACCCTACCCCAGGCCGTGTTCATCT
>JBLRXG010000125.1:0-3933 GCA_047920855.1 Dehalococcoidia bacterium
CACCTTACCTCCTTTCGGTAACACCAATTCTGACATATCGATACCCCTTTCGGTAACATTTATTATGACTCAATTCGGGGTATTGAAATATTGCAGCGAAAGTCATACAATCATGATGAGATTGTCCCGCAAAGGAGGCTAGCATGGCAGAGGGAGAACGACGCTGGTATCGGGGCCGCGGTCCCTCGTTCTGGATAGGGCCCATATGGTTCATGGGATGGCTGTTCACAGTAGGGTATGCCAATCTCGTCTGGTGGCAGATCATACTGGGCCTGGTGGTCTGGCCATATTTCCTTGGCCTCGCGATAAGATGACAGACCGAGGGTGATGATCCCGGCGCATGGGATGGCTCTGCATCACAAGATTCAGCCGTATCTGCTCATCCGCTAGTTAGCTGTGACTTTGCGAGGTGGCCGCCGGTTAACGGTCCTGCGCGTCGCCGGTGGAATCCGGTATAGCAGGTAATCTCGGTAGCCCTTGGTTGGTCTGCCGGACAGCTTAAGCGGCCATGCATGCAACCCGGGGAGTGAGGGTCCACCGAGGTAGCTCGCGATATCATGGCGAAGGAGGAACGATGTCAGAAGAAGGAGATCGAGACAGGAAGGATGCCGCTGACAGCTTCGCCCGTATGTTCAGATCGTTTGGTGAGGCTATGAGCGAGCTATTCGATGACCCGGAGTTGAAGAGAAGCGCCAGACAGTTCGCGGATGGTGCTATAGGCTCAGCTAAGACATTTGCTCGGAGATTCAGCGACGAGGATGTCAGGGCGAGGTTCAGGGACGTCGGCAAGGCGGCTGAGGAGTTCGGGAAGAGCGTGGCCGACCAGTTCAGGGAAGACCCGCGGGAGTAGTGGCGGCAGAATGGACCTGCCTCTATTAGCCATGCAGGATGACTGTCAGGGTGACTCGACCTGCATTGTGCCAAAGCGTGTTTGTCATGCCACGTAAAAAGAGACCTGTGTCATTTAGTATCGGAGAAGTGGCGCGCCTGGTGGGCGCTACGCGGAACCAGCTTGCCTACTGGGACAAGACGGGGCTGGTTAGCCCCAGCATAGGAGGGGCACGCGGAAGGGGATCCCGTCGCCTGTATTCTGTGGAGGACATCTTCGAACTCAAGATCCTGGTGAAACTTCTCGAGAGTTCGCTGTCTCTTCAGCGGATACGGTCAAGCTTTAGCTTCATCCGCGGCCAGTCAAGAACTCTGTCGTCATTCGTAGTCTTCACAGACGGTAAGACAGTCTACTTCTATGAAGACTACGATACCCTCGTTGACACGCTGCGACAGGGACAGACTGTGCTGAGAGTCGCTGTTCAGGATCTCATCGAGGATGTTCAGCACAAGCTGACCGACAGGAAACAGGTGCAGAAGGAGCGAGGCACACCCGATATCGCACGCAGCAGCCGGAAGGTTCATAAAACCAGGAAAGGAGGCGCAGAATGACAGTCAAGAAGCACTTCACCGCTGACGAAGCAAAGAGGATAGGAGAGGCTCTGGGTATCGACTGGAGCAGGTTCGATGTCGAGCAATACCGGATGGGCCTTGACGTTGAACTGGAACACGGCAGACACGATCCGCACACCAATGTCACTGACGATGATCCCGCGATCACCGGGAAGATAGCCCTTGCTCACCTGAACGAGTTCGCTGACTACTACACCCGTCTACAGAAGATGGAGAGGGAAGCCGAGGGCAGGCTGTAAGACATCGAGTGGCAGCGGGTGGATTTGAACCACCGACCAAAGGCTTATGAGTCCTCTGCTCTACCACTGAGCTACGCTGCCCGGGGATAGTCTAGCATCGACTACAGAACACGGTCAATGGTAGCACCCGAATAGGCTTCTCTTGACAGCACGGGCGTGGATATAGTACAAGTTATGGTCACGCACACAGACCGATCTAGTCTGCGGGTGTCGGCAGAGAGCGGTCCGTGGCGAGCCATTCGTCACCTCGAGGTGACGCGGAGATAGGCCTCGGAATAGCATCGTATCGCAGTTCTGGCAATCGTAGTCAAGAAAGGAGTCAGATCATGGAGGAGAAGGACATCTTTGAACAGCTTAAGAAGCTGATAGTCGAGCTCTTGGAGGTTGATGAGTCAAAGGTGGTGCGTGAGGCATCGCTTGCCGATGACTTCAACGCTGACAGCCTAGACATCATCGAGTTAATAACCGCAGTCGAGGATGTCTTCAAGATCGAGATCCCCGACGACGACGTTGAGAAGATGAGGACTGTGCAGGATGCAATTGATTACATCGAGGCAAGACTCTGAGAAAAGGACTGCGGAAAGACCGACGGATCCTCCGTCCACGATGCATCCTCTCAAGATCTAGATCTTGATCAGACATGATTACCGGGCCATCCTGCATTCGCTGACGAACGATCACTGATGTGTTGAGAAGGAGAGTAGTAGTTACCGGACTCGGCGCTATCACCCCCCTTGCCCTCAGCGCGGAAGAGTCCTGGCGCAGGCTTTGCCGGGGCGAATCCGGAATCGCGCGGATCACCAGGTTCGACCCATCTCTGTTCGACGTTCAGATCGCCGCTGAACTCAAGGGCTTCAATGCCGAGGACTTCCTTGAAAGGAAGAAGGTCCGAAGAACCGACCCGTTCATCCAGTACGCACTGGTAGCTGCTCACTTGGCCATCGTCGACGCCGGACTGCTCATAAATGAGAGCAACCGCAACAGGATAGGCGTGGTGCTGGGCTCGTGCGCGGGCGGCATGGACACCTACGGTAAGAACCTGTTTGCCCTGCACAATGAAGGTGCAGACAGAGTCTCCCCCTTCTTCATCCCCGGATTCATAGCCAATATGGCAGCAGGAGAGGTGGCAATGGCCGCAGGCATAAAGGGACCGGGCAAATGTGTGGTTACTGCGTGTGCCAGTGCGAGTCATTGTGTCGGCGATGCCTTCAGGCTCATTCAATACGGCGAGGCAGACGTCATAATCGCCGGAGGAAGCGATGCCTATGTTCTTCCCATCGCCGTCGCCGGCTTCGATAAGATGAGAGCGCTCTCGCGAAGAAACAGCGAACCGGACAAGGCGAGCCGTCCCTTCGACAAGGATCGCGACGGCTTTGTGATAGGAGAGGGTGCCGGAGTGTTGATCCTGGAGGAACTGAGATCTGCACAGGAGAGAGGAGCAAAGGTCTATGCCGAGCTTGCCGGCTACGGCTCCAACATCGACGGCATTCACATAACGGAGCCTGACATGGAGAATCAGGCCCGGTGCCTCAGGCTGGCCCTCGATGACGCTGCCACATCGCCGAATGACATTGACTACGTTAATGCCCATGGAACATCCACCACCATGAACGACATATGCGAGACCCGGGCCGTCAAGGCAGCCCTTGGAAACCACAGCAAGAACGTTCCCATAAGCTCCAACAAATCCATGATCGGCCACCTGCTGGGAGCCGCAGGCGCGGTGGAAGCCATCTTCACTGTTCTTACTATCAGAGACGGCATCATACCGCCCACGATAAACTATGATACTCCGGATCCCGAATGCGACCTAGATTATGTCCCCAACGAAGCCAGGAAGGCTCGGGTTGACACCGCTCTGTCCAACTCCTTCGGCTTCGGCGGGGCGAACGCTGCCCTTGTGTTCAGAAGGTTCATGGAGTAGCCCGTGGCCGAAGCGGAGGCGACGGCATCATGCTATAATCTGCAGAACATGTGTTGTGAAGGGAGCTAGCAGGATGACAGCCGACCCCAACAAAGCCAAGTACGAAGCAAGACCCTGGCTGGCGTTCTATCGCGAGGGTGTTGCACCGGACATAGACATCCCGGAGCAGTCCGCAGTAGCGGCCTTTGACGAGGCTACAGACACATGGAGAGACAGGATCGCCGTCGTGTTCTACGGCAGGAAGATAAGCTATCGGGAGCTAAGGGACCATGTCGACAGATTCGCCACAGCGCTACATGACCTGGGGGT